>NZ_JBNFNZ010000104.1:0-6647 GCF_057364525.1 Aeromicrobium sp. PFPM2_SD2 | reverse complement strand
GGCCGCGGTCAGCATCTGCGAGGCCGCTCCGCCGGGCCGGCGGTGAGGGCGTCGACCGACGGCAGAGCCGCGGCGGCCGCGACGGCCGCCATCTCGGTGACCTGGGTTTCGACGATGTCCGTCATGACGTGCTCTCCTGGGTGGGGACGATCAGCGCGGCGAGGTGGGCGCCGCGGGCTCCGGGGGTGGCGTGGGCGAACGTGGTGCCGTCGACGACGACGTCCAGCGGGGCCGACGCGGGGTGGTTGAGGCGCACGACGTCGCCGATGCTGATGCCGTGCAGGTCCTCGGGGGTCAGCGCGGTGGGCCGGAAGCGCACCTGCACGTCCACCGGGACGCGGTCGAACTGCTCGCGCAGCGTCTTGGCCGACCGGGCGAGCTCGGCGCGCTCGCGGTCCGACGCGGGCGCCGGCGAGGACGCCCCGACCAGGTGCGGCAGGATCGCGCTGAACGGCATGCACAGCGACAGGCTGCTGTCGCGCTCGCCGATCTTGAGCTCGAGGACAGCGACGACGACGCGCGCGCGCGCGACCTGGGCGAACTGCGGGCTGTACTCGGTCGCGCGGACCTCGGGCTCGATCGCGACCAGGCCGCTCATCGAGTACCGCATCTCGGCCAGCAGCCGGTCGATGAGGCCGGCCATGACGTTGCTCTCGATCTCGCTGAGCGCGCGGCGCGGCTGCTCGCCGCCGCCGTGGCCGCCGAGCATGTGGTCGACCGCGGCCATCGACGTCTCGAGCGGGATCTCCAGCACGCACCGGCCCGGCAGCGGGTCGGCCGAGAAGATCGTCATGTGGGTCAGCGCGTCCAGGCCGTCGACGTACTCGGCGTAGCTGCGCTGCTCGATGACGAGCAGGTTGACCTGGCAGACGGTGCGCAGCACCGACGTGAACACGGTCGTCGCCTGGCGGGCGAAGCCGTCGAAGGCGATCTGGAGCATGCGCGTGTGCTCGCGCGAGAGCTGGATCGGCCGGCTGAAGTCGTACGGGACGACCGTGGCCGGGCGCTCGCGACGGCGCGCTCGAGCCGTCTGCGTGCGGGCATGCCCGTCTGCGTGCTGCGCTGTCTTCACATGAGCACGTATCGTCCGGGCTCCACCGGACCTGAGATGAAAGTTGCTACTGCGTCACGAACTCCGTGAAGTACACGTCCATGACCTCGCCGTGGTACCGGTGCTCGACCACCTCGGCGAGCTTCTTGCGCAGCTCCTCGCGGGACTTGGCGTCCACGACCTCGCGCAGCTCGCGGTTGCTGAACGTGGTGATCATCGAGTCCAGCGCCATGCTGCCGTCGAGCTCGTCCGCGCCCTCGACCAGCTGCAGCGCGATGCCGATGCGCAGGTAGTGGCCGCCGGCCAGGTTGACCTGCGTGGCCTCGAGCGGGACGACCTCGCCGGCGACCGGCTCCTCGACGTCGCCCTCGGCGGGCGCCGGCTTGAGCAGGAAGAACCACGCCGCGGCAGCGACGGCCAGGACGAGCACCAGGATCATGAGCAGCTTCTTCTTGCCGCCCTTCTTCTTCTCCGTGCCCTCCTCGACGGGCATCTGCGAGACGGTCATGAGTTCTCTCCTTCAGGGCTCAGCGACGTGAGCGGGTTGGTGCCGAGCAGCTGCCTGCTCTCGGCGGCGAGCGAGGACAGCACGACGATGTCGACGCGCTTGTTGACCTCCTGCGAGCCCTTCTTGCGCGGGTCCATGAGCGGCTTCTCGTGGCCGAACGCCGACAGGCGCAGCCGCTCCTGCGGCAGGCCGCGGGACTCGTGCAGGTAGCGCAGCACGGTGATCGCGCGTGCCGAGGACAGGTCCCAGTCGGTGTCGTAGTACTTGGGCTTCACGTCGACCTGGTTGGTGTGCCCGGAGATCTCCAGCGGCGCGCTGATGCGGCGCAGCACCGGGGCCATCGTGTCCACGACCTCGCGGCCGCGCGGGGACAGCGTCGCCAGGTTGGGCTCGAAGACGATGTGCTTGGAGACCAGGCTGATCACCAGGCCGCGCTCGTCGAGCACCGCCTGGACGTCCTCCTGCAGGCCCTTCTTGGCCAGCGCGGCGTTGATCTCGCGCCAGACCTCCTGCAGGTCGCGGGTCTCGGCCGCGGCCTCGGCGTACTGGTGCTGCAGCTGCGAGCGGTCGTGCGCGCTGACCGCCTCGTCGATCTTCTGCTGCACCTCGGGGTCGACGCCGCCGAACTGCTGCTCGGCCTCGTCGGACTTGGCCTGCGGCTCCTTGTCCAGCGAGCTGGCCTGCATCGCCCCGTCCGAGCCCTGCATGACGGCGGTCATGCCGAAGCCCTCGCTCAGGCCCTCCTTGAGGGCCGCGTACTTGGCCTCGTCGACCTGGCTCATGGCGTAGAGCACGACGAAGAGCACGAAGAGGAGGGTGAGCATGTCGGCGTAGGTGACCATCCACCGCTCGTGGTTGACGTGCTCCTCGGGCTTCTTCTTGCGCGCCACGGGTCAGGCCGCCTTCTTGTCGCTCGCGCGCTCGGAGGCGGGGAGCAGCGACTGCAGCTTCTGGGCGACCAGGCGCGGGTTCGAGCCGGACTGGATCGCCGCCACGCCCTCGATGACGACCTCCATGCGCGCCACCTCGAGCTCGCCGAGGCGCTTGAGCCGGCTGCCGACCGGCAGCCAGATGGCGTTGGCCGACAGCACGCCCCACAGGGTCGCGACGAACGCGGCGGCGATGAGGTGGCCGAGCTCCTCGGGGGTGCCGAGGTTCTCCATGACGTGGACCAGGCCGAGCACGGTGCCGACGATGCCGATGGTGGGGGCGTAGCCGCCGGCGTCGTTGAAGAACTTGGCCGACTGCTTGACCTCCTCCTCCTTGGCCGTCACCTCGCCCTCGAGGATCTCGCGCAGCTCGGCGGGGTCGGTGCCGTCGACGGCCATCGTCACGCCGCGGACCAGGAACGGGTCGTCGATCTTGGCCAGCTCGTCCTCGAGCGCCAGCATGCCCTCGCGACGCGCCTTCTCGGCGAGCGAGACGACGGTGGGGACGACGTCGGCGGCGTTGGCCGGCTTGCCGGTGAACGCGTGCTTGAGGGAGGGGATGATGCGCTTGGCGTCGGCCATCGTGCCGCCGGCCAGGCAGACGGCGATGGTGACGCCGAAGACGAGCAGCAGCGGCGCCGGCAGCAGGACGCTGGTGGGGTCGCCGCCCTCCATGATGGTGAACAGCACGACGAGCACGAAGGTCGTCGCGACGCCGCCCAGGGTGATGGGATCCATGTCAGAGCTCCTCGTCGTCCAGACCGTGGTCGCGGCGCGGGAGGGTCACCACGGAGCCGCGCCCGGAGGAGGCGGGTGAGGGGGTGTCGGGGCCGAGCAGGTGGCGGCCGGAGTACAGCTCGCTGCGGTAGTGGGCCACACGGCCGACCACCTCGGAGGGCGTCTCGGAGACCACGTACTTCTTGCCGTCGACCAGCGTCACGACCGTGTCGCCCGAACGGTCGATCCTCTCGATGAGGTCGCAGTTCAGGATGAAGGTCGTGCCTGAGAGGCGCGTGAGCGTGATCATGTCCACCAGTCCTTGGCGTGTGTCCTGCACGGCCGTCCGTGGCCGCATACAGCACCATCGGCCACCGCGGGCGGAACCTGAGCGGTTTCGCGTGTCGCGATGGCCGACGGGCTGGGTGCGGACGTCAGCGCTTGATGTTGACGAGCTCCTCGAGCACCTGGTCCGACGTCGTGATGACGCGCGAGCTGGCCTGGAAGCCGCGCTGGGCCAGGATCAGGTTGGTGAACTCCTGGGAGAGGTCGACGTTCGACATCTCCAGCGCGCCCGAGCGGATCTGGCCGCGCGTGCCCTCGCCGGCGATGCCGATCTGGGCGGCGCCGGAGTTGGCCGACTCGCGGAACGCGGTGTCGCCGACCTTCTCCAGGCCCATCGGGTTGACGAAGTCGGCCACGGCGATCTGCGCGATGTCGTGCTGCGAGCCGTCGGAGAACACGCCGCGGACCTTGCCGTCCGAGCCGATGTTGTACGACTTCAGCGTCGTGCCGGCCGGCAGGCCGAGGTGCGTGAAGTCGAGCGTGACGTCCTCCAGGTCGGCGCCGCGCGTGCCGTCGGCCGCGATCTCGTAGCCCTGCACCCGCATGCCGGTGGGCGTGACGAGCGTGCCCTCGGTGTCGAAGGTGAAGGCGCCGGCGCGCGTGTAGACGTTCTCGGCGCCGTCGCGGACGACGAAGAACCCGTCGCCGCTGAGCATGAGGTCGGTCGGGACGTTGGTGACCTGCGCCGAGCCCTGGCCGAAGTTGGCGTTCGTGGCCGCGACCTGGACGCCCAGGCCGATCTGGATCGGGTTGGTGCCGCCGCGTCCGGCGTTGCCGGCCGACGCCGCCGTGAGCATCTGGCTCAGCGTGTCGGAGAAGACGGTGGTGCTGGACTTGAAGCCCGTGGTGTTGGCGTTGGCGATGTTGTTGCCGGTCACGTCGAGCATGGTCTGGTTGACGCGCAGGCCGCTGATGCCGGCGAAGAGCGAGCGAAGCATGGTGGTTTCTCCTAGGGGTGGGAGGTCAGGCGGAGGTGCCGGGGTCGGCGGGCGGGGTGGGGGTCGTCGTGCCGTCGGTCACCGAGATGACGTTGAGCATCGGGACCTTGGTGCCGGCCACGTCCAGGACGGGTCCGGTCGCCTCGAAGGTGACACCGTTGACGGTGCCGGTGAGGGTCTTCTTCGGGTCGGCGGGGTCGGGGTAGCTGACCGTGCGGCCGACCAGGCTGCTGGCGCCGAAGGCCATCTGCGACGACTGCAGCGCCGACAGCTGGGTGGCCACGTCCTGCATGACCTCCAGCGACTGGAACTGGGCGGTCTGGGCCATGAACTCCGAGGAGTCCGTGGGGTTCATGGGGTCCTGGTAGCGCAGCTGCGTCACCAGGAGGTTCAGGAACATGCTCTTGTCGTTCGCGGTGGACGACTGCTCGCCGACGCTGGAGCCGCTGGCGGTGTTCGTCCAGCGACCGCTGGTCGCGCCGCCGCCCAGTACCGGACTGTGACGTGGTTCGCATTCTCGTCATGCTCTGGAGACCTTCTCGACACATGGGCTAGTGTGAGGCATGCAATGAGGCCGCGGTGATCGACAGATCACTGACGGCCTCAACGTGTTTGCGGGGACGTTCCCCGTCCGGCAAGGAGGCACCGTGTCCCACCTGCTCCTGCTCACCAAGAGCACGCAGTCCTCGGCCGAGGTGCTGCCTGCCCTGGCGCTGCTGCCGCACTCGGTGCGCATCCTCCCCGCGGAGGCCAGCGCCCTGCTGGACGCCCCGCCGTGCGACGCCGTCCTCGTCGACGGGCGCAACGACCTGGCCCAGGTGCGCAGCCTGACCCGCGTGCTGCGCACGACCGGCGTCGAGTGCCCGCTCGTGCTGATCCTCACCGAAGGCGGCCTGGCCGTCGTCGCCGCCGACTGGGGCATGGACGACGTCATCCTGACCACCGCCGGCCCCGCCGAGCTGGAGGCCCGCCTGCGCCTGGGCCAGGGCCGGCTCGCCGAGGCCCGCGACGGCCAGGAGGACTCGCACCTCATCTCCACCAGCGGCCTGGTCGTCGACGAGGCCACCTACACGGCCAAGCTCGAGGGCCGGGCGCTCGACCTCACGTTCAAGGAGTTCGAGCTGCTCAAGTTCCTCGCCCAGCACCCCGGCCGGGTCTTCACCCGCCAGCAGCTGCTGCAGGAGGTGTGGGGCTACGACTACTTCGGCGGCACCCGGACGGTCGACGTCCACGTGCGCCGCCTGCGCGCGAAGCTCGGCGCCGACAACGAGACGCTCATCGGCACCGTGCGCAACGTCGGCTACCGGTTCGTCGCCACGAAGGCCGACTCCCGGGACACCGCCGACGCGAAGGCCTGAGGTGGACGTGACCGACCGCGTCCACGCCCGTGACCTGCTCGACCTCGTGCTCGACCCCGGCTCCTGGCAGTCCTGGGACCGGCCGGTCGACATCTCCCACCACCCCGAGCAGTACCAGCGCGAGCTGCGCGCCGCCGCCGAGCGGGCGGGCACCGACGAGTCGGTCCTGACCGGACGCGGCACGGTCCGCGGCCGTCCGGTGGCGGTGGTCGTCAACGAGTTCTCGTTCCTGGCCGGCTCGATCGGGCAGGCGTCCGCCGAGCGCATCGTCGCCGCCGTGCGCCGCGCGACCGCCGAGGGGCTGCCGATCCTGGCCTCCACCGCGTCCGGCGGAACCCGCATGCAGGAGGGCACGCCCGCCTTCGTGCGGATGATCGACATCTCGCGGGCGATCATGGACCACCGCGCCGCAGGGCTGGCCTACCTCGTGCACCTGCGCCACCCCACGACCGGCGGCGTCTTCGCCTCGTGGGGCTCGCTGGGCCACGTCACCGTCGCCGAGCCCGGCGCGCTCGTCGGCTTCCTCGGGCCCAAGGTCTACGAGAAGCTGCAGGGCCGCCCGTTCCCCACCGGCGTGCAGGTCTCGGAGAACCTCATGCGCCGCGGCATCATCGACTCGGTCGTCCTCACCGACGAGCTGCCGGAGGTCGTCGACCGGGCGCTGGGCATCCTGCTCGACCCGGTCGAGGACTCCACGCTGCTGCGCCGCACCGGCGCACCGCGCTTCGCCACCGACACCTGGGCGTCGATCGAGCGCACCCGGGCCGAGGGCCGCGCCGGCGTCCGCGAGGTGCTGCGCCA
>NZ_JBNFNZ010000103.1:0-6706 GCF_057364525.1 Aeromicrobium sp. PFPM2_SD2 | reverse complement strand
CGTCGGCCCCACAGCGCGGCGACGCGCGCTCGAGGCGCGCGTCCAGGCCGGCGTCCCAGCCGGTCATCGCACCGTCTCCAGCGTCTCCCCGGCCTCGCGGAGCGCGGCCAGCTGCTCGACCATCCACGGGCTGACCGCCCACGGCGCGGCGTCGACCGCGGCGCGCAGCTCGTCCGGGGTGACCCAGCGCAGGTCGCCGACCTCGTCGGGGTCCGGGTCCAGCGCGCCGTCCACGACGGCGACGAACACCGGGCAGAGCTCGTTCTCCACGATCCCGGACGCGTCGACCGCGTGGTAGCGGAAGGACGGCAGCAGGCAGCGCAGCTCGCGGATCGTCGTCCCCAGCTCTCGCTCGGCGTAACGGTGCACGGCGGCCTCCATCGACTCCTGCGGACGCGGGTGTCCGCAATAGGAGTTCGTCCAGACCCCCGCGAAGGTTTGCTTCGAGATCGCGCGGCGGGTCAGCAGCACCCGTCCGCGGTCGTCGAGCAGGTAGCACGAGAACGCGAGGTGCAGCGGCGTGCTGGTCGTGTGGACCTGGCTGCGGAGCGCGGTGCCCGACGGGCGGTCGTCGCCGTCGAGCAGGACCACGAGGTCTGCCGTGGAGTGCAGGATCGTCTCCCTCTGAGCAACGCCGGACGCGCGGCGTGGGCCGGGGAGAGTACCCCGGCGAGGCCCAGTGAACACGTCCGCGCCACGCGGCGCACCCCCGGTGCGCCGCGTCGCTCAGAAGTCGAGGTCGTCGTCGGAGATGTTGCCGCCGTTGGCCACGATGAACTGCTTGCGGGGGGCAACCTCGTTGCCCATCAGCAGCTCGAAGACGTTGCTCGCCTCCTCGGCGTCGTCCATCGTGAGCCGGCGCAGCGTGCGGTGGCGCGGCTCCATCGTGGTCTCGGCCAGCTGGTGCGCGTCCATCTCGCCCAGACCCTTGTAGCGCTGGACCGGGTCCTTCCAGCGGACGCCCTTCTTGGCCAGCGAGGCGAGCGTGCGCTGCAGCTCGGGGTCGGAGTACGTGTAGACGTACTTGTCCTGGCCCTTCCTGGGGTTGACCAGCTCGATGCGGTGCAGCGGCGGGACGGCGGAGTAGACCCGGCCGGCCTCGACGAGCGGACGCATGTAGCGGAAGAACAGCGTCGCCAGCAGGCAGCGGATGTGCGCGCCGTCGGAGTCGGCGTCGGCCATGAAGATGACCCGGCCGTAGCGCGCGGCGTCGAGGTCGAACGTGCGGCCCGATCCGGCGCCGACGACCTGGATGATCGACGAGCACTCGGCGTTCTTCAGCATGTCGCCGATCGACGCCTTCTGGACGTTGAGGATCTTGCCGCGGATCGGCAGCAGCGCCTGGAACTCCGAGTCGCGCGCGGCCTTCGCCGTGCCGAGCGCGGAGTCGCCCTCCACGATGAACAGCTCGGTGCGCTCGGCGTCCGTGGCGCGGCAGTCGGCCAGCTTGGCCGGCAGGGCGCTGGACTCCAGCGCGTTCTTGCGCCGCTGGGTGTCGCGCTGCTGGCGGGCGAGCAGGCGGGTGCGGGCGGCCGAGGCCACCTTGTCCATGACCGAGCGGGCCTTGGTCTTCTGCGCGGCCTTCGTCGAGGTCAGGAAGCTCTTCAGCTCGGCGGCGACGACCTTGTTGACGATGCGGGTCACCGGCGGGGTGCCCAGCACCTCCTTGGTCTGGCCCTCGAACTGCGGCTCGGCGAGGCGGACGGTGACGACGGCGGTGAGACCCTCGAGCACGTCCTCCTTCGTGACGTCGGCGTCGTTGGCCTTGAGCACGCGGCTCGCACGCAGCACCTCGTTGAACGTCTTGGTGAGGGCCCGCTCGAAGCCCTGGACGTGGGTGCCGCCCTTGGGCGTGGCGATGATGTTGACGAACGAGCGCACGTCGGTCTCGTAGCCCGTGCCCCAGCGCACCGCGATGTCGACGCCGAGCTCGCGCTCGACGTCCTGCGGGGTCATGTGGCCGTGCTCGTCGAGCACCGGGACGGTCTCGGTGAACGTGCCCTCGCCCTGCAGGCGCAGCACGTCGGTCACCGGCTCGTCGGCGGCCAGGAAGTCGCAGAACTCCGAGATGCCGCCCTCGTGACGGAACTTCTCCTCGTGCAGCTCGCCGGCCCGCTCGTCGCGGATGACGATCTCCAGGCCGGGCACCAGGAACGTCGTCTGACGCGCCCGCGCGACCAGGTTGTCGTAGCTGAACGCGGCGTCCTTGATGAAGATCTGCGGGTCCGACCAGTAGCGCACGCGCGTGCCGGTGACCGTCTTCTTGACCTTGGCGACCTTGCGCAGCTCGTTGGTCGGGGTGAACGGCGCGTCCGGGCCGTCGCCGTCGAAGACGCCGGGCACGCCGCGGCGGAACGACATCGCCCACGTGGCGCCGCCCTTGTCGACCTCGACGTCCAGGCGCTGCGACAGCGCGTTGACGACCGAGGCGCCGACGCCGTGCAGGCCGCCGGTGGCGTTGTAGGAGCCGCCGCCGAACTTGCCGCCGGCGTGCAGCTTGGTGAACACGACCTCGACGCCGGTCAGGCCGGTCTTGGGCTCCACGTCGACCGGGATGCCGCGGCCGTCGTCGCGGACCTCGACCGAGCCGTCGGCGTGCAGCAGGATGTCGATGTGCTCGCAGAACCCGCCGAGCGCCTCGTCGACGGCGTTGTCGATGATCTCCCACAGGCAGTGCATGAGGCCGCGGGTGTCGGTCGACCCGATGTACATGCCGGGTCGCTTGCGGACCGCCTCGAGTCCTTCCAGGACCAGGAGGTTGCGGGCGTCGTACGTGCTCTCGATGGTGCGGCCTGCCTCGGTGCGTGGCGCCCTGGGACGCCGGGGAGATTGACTGCTCCACGATAACGACCGGGTCCTGGCGAAACGGCGCCGGACACGCCTCGAGGTGCGTAGGTTTGGGCTCATCGGCAAGGATCGTGGGACACAGGTCACCTCGACCGCCCCGGAATAGCCCTCCGTGGTTGGATGTTGACCTAGGCGACAACGCACGGACCCGAACGACCGAGGAAAGAGGTCACTGTGGAGACACTCGCAGAGCCCACGCTGAACGCCACCGACCGGTGTGACCGTTGCGGCGCCCAGGCCTACGTGCGGGTCACGCTCGGCAGCGGCGGCGAGCTGCTGTTCTGCGCGCACCACGCCCGTGAGCACGAGGACAAGCTGCGCGAGGTCTCGAGCCGCATCCACGACGAGACCGGACGCCTGGTGGCGACCCCGGCGATCGCGGCCGACGACGAGGCCTGACCAGACCGCAGCACGACAGACTTCCACCGCAGGGCCCGGTTCCACTCGGAACCGGGCCCGTGCGCGTCCGTGGGCCCTACTCCGCTCCCCCGGCGTCGGCGACCACCACGCCACCCAGGCCGACCTGGTTGCCGTCCGGGTCGAGGTAGTTCGCCTTGCGGACGCCGTTGGGGTACTCCTCGCGCGAGACCGGCTCGATGCCGCGCTCCGCGGTGGCCGACACCTGCGCCTCCAGGTCGTCCACGAACAGCAGGACGCGCGCGTGCCCGGCGTGCTCCGGCGCGTGCTCGACGAAGATCGCCCGGCCGTCGTCCAGGTCCCAGACCGACTCCTGCGGGGACGCCACGAACGTGGCCGGCTCCCCCAGGAACCGCTCGTACCAGGCACACGCACGGCCGATCTCGGTGACCGGCAGACCGGCGAAGAGCTCCATGTCCGGACGGTAGGCGCGTCCCGGTGGGCACGGCAAGGGCCGTCAGCGCGGCGCCGGCCCCACCCGTTGGAAGGTGCCCCGCCGCAGGCCCCAGCAGGCGATCGAGTCGTAGCAGGAGACGGCGTCGAACCCGCGCAGCCCGGACGGGCTCGCGGCCACGTCCCTGTCGAGCAGGAACCAGTCGCGGTAGGGCGCTCCCGCGGAGGTCCGTCCGTCGACGAGCACCACGCAGTACCAGTACGAGCAGTCGCGCAGGCTGACCGTCCCGCGCCGCGGCTGCTTCACCGACGTGGCGTGCGCGTACCCGATGCTCCAGGCCCGTCCGGTGAAGTACGCGACCTGCTGCACCCCGGTGCGCGGGTCCGGCTGGCCGGCACTGACGCAGCGCTCCCGGCCGGTGCACTGCAGCTCACCGACGACCGCCCGCGTGAGCGAGCTGTGCCGCAGGCCCGAGGACGCGTACATCGTCCGCACCGGCGCCCAGGTGTCGGTGACCATCGAGTAGATGCGGAAACGGTCGGTGCCGCGGGAGGTCACGACGCACCCGTTCTCCGTGCAGGACGCGGCCGAGGCACCGCCGGGCACGACGTCCAGGCCGGCGCTCCAACGGCCTCCGTTCCGGTACACGTGCACGAGACGGCCCGCCGTGGCGATGCAGCTGCGGCTCGCGCAGGACAGCGAGCGCAGCCCGGGGATCGAGCCGAGGTCCGTCCACGTCGTGCGGTTGAAGCGCCAGGTGTGGCCGTCCACGCCGTACGCCATGCACGCGGTCTCGTCAGAGCAGTCGATGGCGACCGGCTCCGATCCCGTGCCGGTGGGCGTCACGGCGGTCCACGCCCCGTCCCGGTAGGTGCTCAGCCCCCGGTCGCCGACCGCCCCGCAGAACGTCTCCTCGGGACAGGAGAGCGCCGCGACGGTCCGGCTGCTCACGGTGCTCACCGGCGGGGCGACGGTCGCGGGACCCTGGGCCTGCAGACGGGGAGGCACCTCGGTCCGGTAGTACTGGAACTTCGACAGGCTCGTGGCGGTCGAGGCCCGCCCGGGCCGCGCGACCCGGACGTCGAGGATCCCGGGCCCGTGGCGCGGCACCCGGACGGTGATCTCGGTGGACGACCACACGTGCAGGTTCCGGGTGCGGACTGAGCCGAACGCGACGACGTACACGCCGTTGAACCCGGCGCCGCGCAGCGTGACGATGCGCCCGCCCGCGACCGGGCTGCCGTCGGCCGCGATGCCCGTGACGACGGGCGTGACGGCAGCGGCCTCGCCCCGGGCCTGCTCCGCGGACGTGGTCGTCCGGGCGGTGGCCGGGGACGCCAGGCCCAGCAGCACGACCAGCACCGCTACGAGCACCGGGACACGACGCGACGCACGAACCGACACCAGGACCACCCCGATCAGGAGTCCTCAGTGAAACAGCCGCACGCCGTCCGCGCCCGAGCGGCGGACGACCGTGCGGGTTTCGTGCGGGGTGGGCTCAGCCGGTGACCGTGCGGTCGCGTCCGGCCTCGAGCCGCGGCACTTCGCGGTGACCTGCCAGCACGAGAGCGCGTCGACGTCCCTGGTCGGGGTCGTGCGGCTGGGAGCCGTGAACCCGGTGCCGTCATAGACGGTCCACTCGCTGGAGCCGGCGCCGTCCACGTCCCACTCGAAGAAGGTGCCCACGACGCAGCGTCCGTCCTGGCACTCCTTGATCTGCGTGCGACCGTTCCCGTTCGGCACGGTGGCGTTGCTGGCGTCCCGGACACGGGCGATGCTCCAGGCCTGGCCCCCGCTCAGGATGGCGTAGTTCTGGTCGCCGTTGGTCGACGAGGTCGTCTGCTGGATCTTGCCCAGGCTCAGGCACCACTGGGTCGAGGTGCACTGCAGCTGGCCCGTGACGTCCTTGGTCAGCGAGCTGCTGCGCAGGGCCGACGTGGCGTACATGGGACGCTGCGCGACCCAGGCGTTGCTCGCGAACGAGTAGGTGCGCCAGTACTTGGTGCGGGACGTGACCACGCAGCCGGTCGGCGTGCACGAGGCGCCGGCGACGCCGCCGCTGACCGGGTTCAGGGCGCCGCCCCAGGCGCCGTTGCGGTAGAGGTAGGCGCGCTGCCCGGCCTCGGCGATGCACACGCCGCCGCGGTCGGCGACGCACGAGAGGTTCTTGACGCCGGCGAGCGCGCCGAGGTCGGTCCAGGTGCCGTCCTGGTAGCGCCAACGGTGGCCGTCGGTGCTGTAGGCCATGCAGAACTCGTCGTCGCACGAGACGAGCGGCGTGGCGGTGCCGCGGCCGGTCGGGGTCACGGCCGACCACTGGTCGCCGTCCAGCACGCTGAGGCCGAGGTCACCCACGGCGCCGCAGAAGGTGGCCGACGTGCACGACAGGTCGGCCGCGACGGGCAGGTAGCCCTCGTCGTCCACCGTCGAGACAGCCGGCGCCGGGCGTCCGCCGGACGGACGCAGCACCGGGCTGGTCGGCGTCACGTAGCGGTAGCGGGCCTTCGTCGAGGCGGCCGACGCCTTGCCGGGCCGGGCGACGCGGACGTAGACGGTGCCGGCGCCGTGCTTGGGCACGCGCACCGTCATCTCGGTGGACGACCACACCCGGAAGTTCCTGGTCTTGGTCGAGCCGAACGCGACGGTGTGCACGCCGGTGAAGTTGGTGCCGCGCAGCGTGACGAACGAGCCACCGGCGGTGGACCCGCGGTCGCTCGCGACGGCGGTCACGGTCGGCGCGGCGGCTGCGGACGCGGTCGGCGCCGCCAGCAGCGGCACGAGCAGCACCGCGACGGCCGCCAGCAGCGGCAGGAGACGAGATGGACGCATGAAAGGCCCCCCGAGGTCTAGGACGACGCGCACATCTCATCACGAACCGGTGTCGCGACGGGCCGGAACCATCCGGTTCAGTGCCGGTCGCCGGGTCCGCCGAGATGGGCGTCCATCTCGGCGTGCAGCGCGTCGAGCTGCGCGGCCACCGAACGCCGGTGGGCCGCCCGCTGCCGGACGCCGCCGACCGGCACGTCGGCGCGGCGCTGCAGGTTCCGC
>NZ_JBNFNZ010000102.1:0-6715 GCF_057364525.1 Aeromicrobium sp. PFPM2_SD2 | reverse complement strand
CTCAGCGACAGCGCGGCCACCCGGCGCTCGCCGGTGTCCGCCGTGGCGCTCGGCTCGACCGCCTGGGCGAGCTCGGGCTCGACGGCGGAGTCGGAGGCCTCGCCGCCGCGCGTGCGCAGCAGCGGGTTCATGACGTCGTTGAGGCTCTCGCCGACGAGCGTCACGCCGAGCACGACCAGCACGATGGCCAGGCCCGGGAACAGGCCGGTCCACCAGATGCCGTTGGACGCGTCGAGAGCGCCTTGTTGAGGTCGTAGCCCCACTCGGCGGCCGACGACGGCTCGATGCCGAAGCCCAGGAAGCCCAGGCCGGCCAGGGTGAGGATGGCCTCGGAGGCGTTCAGCGTCGCGATGACCGGCAGCGTCTGGGCGACGTTGGCCAGCACGTGGCGCGACAGGATGCGCGGCGTGCGCACGCCGGCGACGCGGGCGGCGTCGACGTACGGCTCGACCTTCACCGCGACCGTCGCGTTGCGGATGACGCGGTAGTACTGCGGCACGAACACCACGGTGATCGAGATGGCGGCCGCCAGGATGCCGCCGAGCGCGCCGCTCGAGCCGCCGGAGACGACGATCGAGACGACGATGGCCAGCAGCAGCGAGGGGAACGCGTACAGCGCGTCCATGACGAGCACGAGCAGGCGGTCGACGACGCCGCCGAGGTAGCCCGAGACGAGGCCGAGCGGCACGCCGATCAGCGCGGACAGGACGACCGCGACGACGATGACCTCGACCGCGGTGCGGGCGCCGTAGACGACGCGCGAGAACACGTCGGTGCCGCCGACGTTGGTGCCGAACCAGTGGGCCGCGGACGGCGCCTGCTGGGTGCCGAAGACGCCGCCGGCGTCACGGTCGGCGTTGAAGTCGTACGGGGCGATCCAGGGGGCCAGGATCGCGACGAGCACGAACACGGCCACGAGCACCAGGCCCAGGACGAGCATGAACCGCTGCAGGCCGTGCGAGTCGCGCACGACGCGGGGGACGGGCAGTCGCATCAGAACCTCACCCTCGGGTCGACGAGCGCCACGACCACGTCGATCAGGAAGCTGAAGACGCAGACGATGAGCGCGATGAGCGTGACGATGCCCTGCACCGCCAGGAAGTCGCGGCGGACCAGGTAGTCGGCCAGCTGCAGGCCCAGGCCGTCCCACTCGAAGGTGGTCTCGGTCAGGACGGCGCCGGCCAGCAGCATCGCGATCTGCAGGCCCATGACGGTGACGACCGGCACGAGCGCGTTGCGGAAGGCGTGCTTGCCGACGACCCGGCGCTCGCTCACGCCGCGGGCGCGGGCGGCGGTGACGTAGTCGGCGCGCAGGGTCTGGATCAGGTTGACCCGCACCAGGCGCAGGAACACGCCGCCGGTGAGCAGGCCGAGCGCGACGGCGGGCAGCACGGCGTGCTGGACGACGTCCCACACGTAGGCCGGGTCGCCCCACAAGATGGCGTCGAGCAGCAGGATGTTGGTCTTGGGCCGGACGTCCTGCAGCGCGAGCTCGGTGGTGATCGAGGCGCGTCCGGACGTGGGCCAGCCCAGCGGCGAGACCGCCAGCTTGAGCAGCAGGCCGACGAAGAACACCGGCGCGGCGTAGAACAGGATCGCCAGCAGGCGCAGCACGACGTCGGGCAGCTGGTCGCGCTTGCGGGCGGCCAGGCGGCCCAGGGGGATGGCGACGGCGAAGGCGACGATCAGCGCGTAGACGCTCAGCTCGAGCGTCGCGGCACCGTGCTTGACCAGGATCTCGCCGATGTCGCGGTTGTCGGTCAGGGTCGTGCCGAAGTCACCGTGCAGCAGGCCGGACAGGTACTCCCAGTACTGCTGGAGCAGCGGGCGGTCCAGGCCGGCCTCGGCCTTGCGCTCGGCGATCTGCTCGGCGGTGAGACGTCCGGCGTTGGCCGCGGTGATCGGGTCGCCGATGACGCGCATGAGCACGAACACGGTGGTGACCAGCACCCACAGCATGGGGATGATCAGGGCGAGCCGGACGAGCAGGTAGCGCGCCAGGGGCGGCAGGCCGCCGCGCCGGGACGTGGTGGCGGGTGGGTCGCTCGGGGCGAGCACCTCGGTGGTCATGGAGTCCTCCAGGGGTGGGGTGGACGTGCGACGGGGCGGGACCGGATCGGTCCCGCCCCGTCACGACCGCGTCACTTCGAGAGCGACGCGAACCGGAACTTGAACGACGCGTCCAGGGTGTCCGAGACGCCCTTGACGTCGTCGACCGCGATCGCGACCTGCGCGCCGGTGAGCAGCGGCAGGATCGGGACCTGGTCGGCGATGCGGTCCTGGATCTCGCCCAGGGTCTTCTCGCGGGACGCCGTGTCGGCGTCGGTGCGCTGCTTGTCCAGCATCGCCGTCGTCGTGGCGTCCTCGTAGTGGGACTGCAGGAAGTTGTTCGGGCCGAAGAACGGCGTCAGGTAGTTGTCGGAGTCCGGGAAGTCCGGGAACCAGCCCAGCTGGTAGGCCGGGTACGCGTCGGCGACGCGCTCCTCGCTGTACGTCGTCCACTCGCTCGACTGCAGCGTGACCTTGAACAGGCCCGTCTCCTCGAGCTGGCGCTTGACCGCGTTGTACTCCTCGGCCGAGTTCGAGCCGTAGTGGTCGGGGCTGTACTGCAGGTTGAGCGCGACCGGCGTCTTGACGCCGGCGTCGGTCAGGACCTTCTTGGCCGCGGCCGCGTCCGGCTTCTCGCCGTAGGCGTCCTTGAACGACTCCGTGGCGCCCGGCAGTCCCTCGGGGACGGCCGACCAGGCCGGCGTGTACGTGCCCTTGTAGACCTGCTCGCTCAGGGCGGCGCGGTCGACCGAGTACGCGGCGGCCTTGCGGACCGCGGCCTTCTGCGCGTCCGTCGCGCCGGGCATCGTCTTGAGGTTGAACACGACGTAGCGCAGCTCGCCGCCGGGGCCCTGGTGGACCGTGACGCCGTCGGCCTTCTCCAGGCTCTCGATGTCGGTCGGCGTCAGCGAGCGGTACGCGACGTCGATCTTCTTGTTCTGGATGTCCAGCTTCAGGTTGTTGGCGTCCTTGTAGTAGGACATCGTCACCTGGTCGGCCTTCGGCTTGCCGTAGGTGCCGTCGTAGTCGGGGTTGGCCTTGAACTGGGCCACCTCGTTCTTGCTGTACTTGGTGATCGTGTACGGGCCGGAGAAGCCCTTGGCCTCGACCGCCTCGTCGTCGCTCAGGACGCGGTCGGCCGGGTAGGTCTTCTCGTCCACGATCGGGCCGGCCGAGGTGACGAGCACCTGCGGGAAGGTCTGGTCGTTGGGCGACTTGAGCGTGAAGACGACCGTCTTGTCGTCCTTGGCCTCGACCTTGGCCATGTTGCCCAGCAGCGACGCGGGGCCGTTGGGGTTGTTGATGTCGACGATGCGCTGGAACGAGAACGCGACGCTCTTGGCCGTCAGCGGGTTGCCGTTGGCGAAGGTCAGGCCGTCCTTGATCGTGCACGTGTAGACGGTCGGCGCGGTGAAGTCGCACTTCTCCGCGGCGTCCGGCGTCAGCTCGGTGCTGCCGGCGGGGAAGTTGAGCAGGTACTGGTAGACCTGCGTCTGGACGTTCAGCGAGCCGTTGTCGTACGAGCGGCCGGGTCGATCGAGACGACCTTGTCGGTCGTGCCGACGACGAGGGCGTCGCCCGAGGACCCCTCGGAGTCGTTGCCCGCCCCGCAGGCGGCCAGGGCCGCGGCGGCGAGGGCGGTGGCGGCGACGACCGCCGCACCCCTGCGAATACGCATCGTGTTGCTCCTTGTTCGACTGTGTGCGCCACGGTGAGCGCGGACACACGGTACTCGTCGCGCTGCGCAACCCCGGAGCGTTCCCTCGTTGCAACTTGGTTACGAGCGCGCGGACGGGCGGTGGGCGGGGCCCGATACCCTGGGAGCCATGAGCCACGACGCGCACCTCGTCGACTTCGACCCCGAAGTCGCCCGCCTCATCGACGCCGAGCTGGACCGCCAGCAGACGACGCTCGAGATGATCGCCTCGGAGAACTTCGCCCCGGTCGCCGCCCTCGAGGCGCAGGGCAGCGTGCTGACCAACAAGTACGCCGAGGGCTACCCCGGTGCGCGCTACTACGGCGGCTGCGAGTTCGTCGACCAGATCGAGCAGATCGCCATCGACCGGCTCAAGCAGCTGTTCGACGCCCGCCACGCGAACGTCCAGCCGCACTCGGGCGCCCAGGCCAACGCCGCCGCCCTGCACGCCATCGCCCGCGCCGGCGACACCATCCTCGGCCTGGACCTGGCCAACGGCGGTCACCTGACGCACGGCATGAAGATCAACTTCTCCGGCCGGCTCTACAACGTCGTGCCGTACCACGTCGACGCGAACGGCATCGTCGACATGGACGAGGTCGCCGCCCTGGCCCGCGAGCACCGGCCCACCGTGATCATCGCCGGCTGGTCGGCCTACCCGCGCCAGCTCGACTTCGCCGCCTTCCGCGCGATCGCCGACGAGGTCGGCGCGATGCTGTGGGTCGACATGGCGCACTTCGCCGGCCTCGTGGCCACCGGCCTGCACCCGAGCCCCCTGCCGCACGCGCACGTCGTCACCACCACGACGCACAAGACGCTCGGCGGCCCGCGCGGCGGCGCGATCATGACCAACGACGACGCCGTCGCCAAGAAGATCCAGTCCGCGGTCTTCCCCGGCCAGCAGGGCGGCCCGCTCGAGCACGTCATCGCGGCCAAGGCCGTCGCGTTCAAGATGGCGCTCGAGCCCGGCTTCAAGGACCGCCAGGAGCGCACCATCGAGGCGCGCGCATCCTGGCCGACCGCCTGCTCGCCGACGACGTCAAGGCGGCCGGCATCTCGGTGCTCAGCGGCGGCACGGACGTCCACCTGGTGCTCGTCGACCTGCGCGACTCGGTCTTCGACGGCCAGCAGGCCGAGGACCGGCTCCACGAGGTCGGCATCACGGTGAACCGCAACGCGGTCCCGAACGACCCGCGTCCGCCGAAGGTCACCTCCGGCCTGCGCATCGGCACGCCCGCCCTGGCCACCCGGGGCTTCGGCGCGGCCGAGTTCACCGAGGTCGCCGACATCATCGCCGCGGCGCTGCAGCCCGGCGACGTCGACGTGGCCGGCCTGCGCGCCCGGGTGACCGAGCTGGCCAAGCGCTTCCCGCTCTACGCCGACGTGGCGTCGTTCACCCGCTGACCGTGTCCTGACGTGAGCGCCCCCTCGTCCCTGCGCGACTGGCTGCGGCCGGGCGTCGCCGGGCTGACCCTGCTCGCGGTCGCGGCGCTCGTCTTCTGCGTCCTCATGGGTCGCTGGCAGATCGGCGTCTACACCGACGAGCAGGACGAGCGCGCGCCGACCGGCAGGCCGCGGCCGCGGTGCCGCTGACCGAGCTGTGGCAGCCGGGGGAGGCGTTCCACGACGACCTGGCCGACCGCTCGGTCACCGTCGAGGGCACCTTCACCGGCGACCAGTGGTGGGTCGAGGGCAAGGGCCAGGGCGGCCGCGACGGGTTCTGGCTGCTGTCGACCCTGCGGGTCGCCGGCCAGGACGCGGCGCTGGCCCGTCGTGCGCGGCTGGGCGCCGCAGGTCGGCGAGCTCCCGCCGGCGCCGTCGGGCGCGGTGACGCTCGACGCGCTGCTGGAGCCCAGCGACAGCACCGAGTACTCCGAGCGCGAGGTCGACGGCGTGCCGGTCATCGCCAGCGTCCGGATCGCCGCGCTGCTCAACGAGCTCGACTACCCGCTCTACAGCGGGTACGCGCTCAACCGGACCCCGGCGCTCGCCGCCGGGCTCGACCTGGCCGAGGGCCCCGACGCCGACGTGTCGTGGACGACCGGCCTGCAGAACCTGTCGTACGCCTGGCAGTGGTGGGCGTTCGCCGCGTTCGTGGTGTTCATGTGGTGGCGCATGAGCCATGACGTCGTCGCGTCCCACCGGGCGCGCCGCGAGGAGTCCGGCCCCACCGGGCCGGCCGAGGAGAGGGACGTGGTCGCGTGAACGGCGGCTTGGAGCGCACCTACAGCGTGCTGGCGTGGATCGTGGGGTGCACGACGTTCTTCGTCGTGCTCGCCTTCGTCCTGCAGCTCGCCACCGACCCGACGTCGTGGTGGAACGTCAACGACGACGTCGTGAAGGTCGTCGACATGGCGCACGGCTGGCTGTTCATGGTGGTGCTCGTGCTGGTCGCGATCCTGTCGCGCCGCTACGGCTGGACCGTGGGCTTCACGCTCACCACGATGGTGCTCGCGACCCTGCCCGTCGTCAGCTTCTGGGCCGAGCGCCGGGCCACGCACGCGATGCGCGCGAAGGCCGCCGCCACCGCCTGAGACGGTCGACGAAGCCCCTCGACGCGGCGGTCAGCGCCCCTCGAACGTCGCCTTGTCCGGTCCGTCCTGGAGGAACGACGCCATCCCGTGCTGCAGGTCGGCGGTGTCGAACAGCTCGGCCGCGATGGTGGTGACGTGCGCGTCGGCCTCGGCGACGCCGCCGGCCTCGAGGTGGCGCAGCACCTGCTTGGCCGCGCCGAACGCCTTCGTCGGCCCGTCGGCGAGGCGCGCGGCGTAGGCCAGGGTGGCGGCCTCGAAGTCCTCGTCGTCCAGCACCCGGTTGACGACGCCCCAGCGCTCGAACGTGGCCGCGTCGTACAGGTCGCCGTGAACACGACCTCCTTGGCCCGCGCGACGCCGGCCGGCGGCCAGCCGCTGCGTGCCGCCCACTCGTCGGCGTGAGGCCGATGACCCGGCTCGACCAGGCCGAAGCGCG
>NZ_JBNFNZ010000101.1:0-6745 GCF_057364525.1 Aeromicrobium sp. PFPM2_SD2 | reverse complement strand
CGCCCGGCAGGGCCAGCCGCAGGAGCAGGCCGGCGCGCAGGGCGGACGCCAGATCGGGGTAGACGCCCTGGCACTCGTCGCCGACCGTGGGGGCGAGCGGCTCGAGGCCGGGCGCGAGCGCGTTGACGCGCTCGAGCGCCCCGTCGAGCGCCCGTTGGGCGGCGCGCCGGTCGGGCTGGCGCCGCGACCCGACGAGGTCGACGATGCAGGCCACCACTGAAGACGACATGAATGAAGCATAACGCTTAACTGCGCCGGATATAAGCCCAGACGTGACGCCGCCGTCGTCCGGGGCCTACAGTGCTGGCGTGACCATCGCCCTGGCCTCCGCCCGTCCGTTCGACGAGATCGACCCGGACCTGCCGCTCGTCCACGCCGCCGCCCGCCGCCGGGGCCTGGACGTGCGCACCGTCCGGTGGGACGACCCCGCCGTCGACTGGGACGGCTTCGACCTCGTGGTCGTCCGGTCGTGCTGGGACTACACGACGCGGCGCGAGGAGTTCCTCGCCTGGGCCGACGCGGTGCCGAACCTGGCGAACCCGGCCGCGGTCGTGCGCTGGAACACCGACAAGACCTACCTGCGCGACCTGCAGGACGCCGGGGTGCCCGTGGTGGAGACGCTGTGGGACGTCCGCGCGGCGACGCGCTGCCCGGCGAGGGCGAGCCGGACGCCGAGTGGGTGGTGAAGCCGTCGGTCTCGGCCGGCTCGCGCGACACCGCGCGCTGGAGCGACCCCGCCGACGTCCACCGGCACAGCGAGCAGCTCGTCGCCGCCGGACGCACGTCCATGACCCAGCGCTACGTGCCGTCGGTGGACACCGAGGGCGAGACGGCGACGCTGTTCCTGGGCGGGCACTTCTCGCACGCCATCCGCAAGGCGCCGCTGCTCGAGCGCGGCGAGGGCGTCAACGACGATCGGGACAGTCGCGGCGACATCACCCCGCGCGCGCCGACGGCCGCCCAGCTGGAGGTGGCCTCCGACACGCATGCCGCGCTCCGCCGCGTGCTCGGCGACGACCTGGCGCTGCTCTACGCCCGCATCGACCTGGTGACGGCCCCCGACGGCCAGCCGCTGGTGCTCGAGGTCGAGCTGACCGAGCCGAGCCTGTTCCTGCCGCAGAGCGAGGGCGGCGAGGAGCGGCTGCTCGACGCGATCGAGCAGTGGGTCGCGCGGTAGCTCAGGACGCCGGCGCGTAGGTCAGGCAGTCGGCGGCGTCGGCCCCCGGGCCCACCCGGATCGACTCCGCGCCGCACTCCAGGTCGTGGTTGTGCGTGCAGTCGGCGCGGTGGCACGCACCGACCTTGGCGAGCGACTTCGACAGCCCGCCGTGCACGTCGAGCGCGATGAAGGTGCCGCAGGCGGCGTCCGAGCCGCGCTGACGGTGATCGCGCCGGCGTGGCACTCGGTGTCGTGGTTGTAGGAGCAGCCAGCGACCTCGCACTGGTGGACCTCGGGCAACGTCGCGGTCATGGTGACCTCCTGGGACGGCTTTTCCCCAGGCTAGGCCCCGGTCCCCCGGGGAAGGGAAGCCTCAGCCGCGCCCGGATCCACCCCGTCGTCGGCCACGACCCGTGCTCGACCGGCGGCCTTGGCCCGGTAGAGCCGGTCGTCGGCCTCCTGCAGCGCGCCGTCCCCCGCCGCAGCGACCCCGGCGCTGAACGTGACGCCGGGACCAGCCTCGTGCCAGGCCGGCGCGAAGCGCTCGAGCACGGCGACCGCCTCGGCGGTCGTGGTGCGCGGCATGACGACGAGGAACTCCTCGCCGCCGTAGCGGACGACCATGTCGGTGGCCCGGGCCGCGGCCTGCAGCGCGTCGGCGAAGTCGCGCAGCAGGTCGTCCCCGGCCAGGTGGCCGTACGCGTCGTTGAACCGCTTGAAGTGGTCCAGGTCGACGAGGACGAGGGCGTCCTGCGGACCCAGGACGTCCAGCGTGCCGTCCAGGTGGGCACGGTTGGCCAGGCCGGTCAGCGGGTCGGTCGCCGCGCTCCGGGCCAGCGCCTCCGCCTGCTGGCGCAACGCCGCGAGCAGTCGTGCCGGCAGCTCGCACACGAAGATCCAGATGAGCACCGCGAGCGGGGTCCGGACGAGGACCGCGTCCTGGTCGACGCCGATGATCCACACGTACGCCGGCAGCACGAGCAGGACGCACCACCACGCCGTGCCCGGGGGCTGGCTCAGCCCGATGTAGAGGAACGCGAGCACGAACAGCCCGAGCAGGTTGACCGCCGCGACAGGGGTGGTCAGGTTGAGCACGACCATCAGCAGGAGCACCGCGGCCGGCCAGATCAGCAGCGAGCGCTGGCGCGTGGCCAGGCCCAGCCGGCGCAGGACGAGCCAGGCCGCCCCGGCCGCGACCGGCAGCACCGGTGCTGCCAGCACGCCGCGGACGTCGCGTCGTGCCGACGCGACGATCCCCAGCACCACCATCAACGTGGCGGGGACGCTGGCCAGGAACCCGCGCAGGTGCCAGGCCCGCACGGACGCCTCCATCCGGGCCGCCGGGCCGAAGGACGGCACCGCGGCTAGCCGAGCTTCTCGAGCACGAGCTCCCTCACCCGTGCCGCGTCCGCCTGCCCCCGCATCTGCTTCATGACCGCACCGATGAGCGCGCCGGCCGCGGCGACCTTGCCGTCGCGGATCTTCTGGGCCACGTCCGGGTTGTCGGCGATCGCCTGGTCGACGGCGGCGCCGAGCGCACCCTCGTCCGAGACGACCTCCAGCCCGCGGGCGGTGACGACCTCCTCCGGCGTCCCCTCCCCCGCCAGGACGCCGTCGAACACCTGACGGGCGAGCTTGTCGTTCACCCGGCCGGCGTCGATGAGCCCCTGGATCTGCGCCACGACCTGCGGCGTGATGGGCAGGGCGTCCAGGTCGACGCCGGTCTCGTTGGCGCGGCGGGCGAGCTCGCCCAGCCACCACTTCTTCGCCGCCTGCGGGGTGGTGCCGGCCTCGATCGTGGCCACGACCAGCTCGAGCGCGCCGGCCCCGACGGTGTCGCGCATGTCGAGGTCGCTGAAGCCCCACTCGGCCTGCAGGCGGGCGCGACGCGCGGCCGGAGGCTCGGGCAGCGTGGCCCGCAGCTCCTCGACCCACTCGCGCGACGGCGCGACCGGGGCGAGGTCCGGCTCGGGGAAGTAGCGGTAGTCGTCGGCGTCGGACTTCTCGCGGCCCGAGGACGTCGTGCCGGTGTCCTCGTGGAAGTGGCGCGTCTCCTGCAGCACCGAGCCGCCGGCGTCCAGGATGCCCGCGTGGCGCGAGATCTCGAACTTCACCGCGCGCTCGACCGAACGGAAGGAGTTGACGTTCTTGGTCTCCGAGCGCGTGCCCAGGACGTCCGAGCCCTTCGGCTTGAGCGAGAGGTTGACGTCGGCGCGCAGCGAGCCCTGGTCCATGCGGACGTCGGAGACGCCGAGGCCGCCCACGAGGTCGCGCAGCGTCGAGACGTAGGCGCGGGCGACCGCGGCCGCCTTGTCGCCGGGCACCTCGATCGTGCGGGTGACGATCTCGATCAGCGGGATGCCGGCGCGGTTGTAGTCGATGAGCGAGTGCTGGGCGCCGTGGATGCGTCCGGTCGAGCCGCCCACGTGGGTGGCCTTGCCGGTGTCCTCCTCCATGTGCGCGCGCTCGATCTCGATGCGGTACGTCTCGCCGTCGACCTCGACGTCCAGGTAGCCGTCGAAGGCGATCGGCTCGTCGTACTGCGACGTCTGGAAGTTCTTCGGCATGTCCGGGTAGAAGTAGTTCTTCCGGGCGAAGCGCGAGAGCTCGGCGATCTGGCAGTTGAGCGCCAGGCCGATGCGGATGGCCGACTCGACGGCCTTCTCGTTGACGACCGGCAGGGCGCCGGGCAGTGCGAGGCACACCGGGCAGACCTGCGTGTTCGGCGGGGCGCCGAAGGTCGTCGAGCAGCCGCAGAACATCTTGGTCGCGGTGTTGAGCTCGACGTGGACCTCCAGGCCCATCACCGGGTCGTAGCGGTCGAGCGCCTCGTCGACGGGCACGAGCGTCTCGGTCACGGAGCCACCTCCAGCTCGGGAGCCTTCGCAAGGATGGGGCCGCCCCACTGCTGCTCGAGCAGGCGCTCGAGCGCGGCGGCGGCGTTGTACAGCCGGTCGTCGGCGTGGGCCGGCGCGAGCAGCTGGAAGCCGGACGGCAGCCCGTCCTCGTCGGCCAGGCCGTTGGGGATCGAGATGCCCGGGATGCCGACCAGGTTGGCCGGGATCGTGGCCACGTCGCCCAGGTACATCGCCAGCGGGTCGTCGAGCTTCTCGCCGAGCCGGTACGCCGTGGTGGGCGAGGTCGGCGAGGCCAGGACGTCCACCTGCTCGAACGCGGCGGCGAAGTCGCGCGCCAGCAGGGTGCGGACCTTCTGCGCCGAGCCGTAGTAGGCGTCGTAGTAGCCGCTGGACAGCGCGTACGTGCCCAGGATGATGCGGCGCTTCACCTCGTCGCCGAAGCCGGCGTCGCGGGTGGCGGCCATGACCGCCTCCGCGCTCGGGGTCGCGCCGTCGGGCGTGACGCGCAGGCCGTAGCGCATCGCGTCGAAGCGGGCCAGGTTGCTGGACGCCTCGCTCGGCATGACCAGGTAGTACGCGGCCAGCGCCTGCTTGACGCTCGGCAGCGAGACCTCGACGACCTCGGCACCGGCCTTGGTCAGCAGCTCGACGGACTCCTCGAACCGGGCGCGCACGCCGGGCTGGAAGCCCTCGCCGCCCAGCTCGGTGACGATGCCGACCCGCAGCCCGTCGACGTCGGCGCGGCGGGCCGCGGCCACGACGTCGGGGTACTCGCCGTTGATCGACGTGGAGTCGCGCGGGTCGTGGCCGGCCATGACGTCGTGCAGCAGCGCGGCGTCGAGCACGGTGCGGGTGACCGGTCCGGCCTGGTCGAGGCTGGAGGCCATGGCGATGAGGCCGTAGCGGCTGATCGCGCCGTAGGTGGGCTTCACGCCGACCGTGCCGGTGACGGCGCCGGGCTGGCGGATCGAGCCGCCGGTGTCGGTGCCGACGGCCAGCGGGGCCTCGAAGGCGGCGACGGCCGCGGCCGAGCCGCCGCCCGAGCCGCCAGGGATGCGGTCGAGGTCCCACGGGTTGTGCGTGGGCCCGTACGCCGAGTGCTCGGTCGAGGAGCCCATCGCGAACTCGTCCATGTTGGTCTTGCCCAGGATGGGCAGGCCGGCGGCCTTGAGCCGCTCGGTGACCGTCGCGTCGTAGGGCGGGATCCAGCCCTCGAGGATCTTCGAGCCGGCGGTCGTCGGAACCCCCCGGGTGGCGATGACGTCCTTGACCGCGATCGGGACACCGGCGAGCGCGCCGAGCTGCTCCCCCGCGGCGCGGCGCGCGTCGACGTCGGCGGCCTGGGCGAGCGCGCCCCTCGGCGTCGACGTGCAGGAAGGCGTTCACGGCGCCGTCGACGGCGCCGATGCGGTCCAGGTGGGCCTGCGTGGTCTCGACGGCGGTCACGTCGCCGGCGGCCAGGCGCGCCGCGAGGTCGGCGGCGCTGAGGCGGGTCAGGTCGGTCATCAGTCCTCCCCGAGGATCTGGGGCACGAGGAACTTGTCGTCCTCGGAGGCGGGCGCCCCGGCGAGCGCGTCGGCGGGCGACAGGCTCGGCGTCGGGACGTCGGGGCGGAAGACGTTGCGCACCGGGATCGGGTGGCTCATGGCCTCGACGTCGTCGCCGGCCACGGCCTGCACCTCGGCGACGTAGCCCAGGATGGAGGGCAGCTCGTCGCCCAGGCGGTCGAGCTCGGCCTCGCTGAGGTCGATGCGGGCCAGACCGGCCAGGTGCGCGACGTCGTCGCGCGAGATCCGGGGTTCGGACATGCGGTTCCTTCGCAGGGTGCGGGCGGGTTGCGCGTCCATCCTAGTGGTCGCTCCCCCGGCGCCCGGACGGCGTCGGGACCGGGTCAGCCGCGCGCGAAGTCCTCGTCGACGAGGTCGGCGTTGACGTCCATCCCGGCCAGCGCGCCGTGGCTCGCGGCGGTCACGACCTGGGCCGTCGGGTCGGTCACGTTGCCCACCGCCCACACGCCGTCGACGTTGGTGCGTCCGTGGTCGCCGGTCTCGATCGCCGGTCCCATCGGGGTCTCGTCGACCGTCACGCCGAGCTTCTCCAGCAGCGAGTGCGCCGGGCGCATCGCCGGGACCGTGAACAGGGCGTCGACCTCGACGACGTCGCCGCCGTCGAGGTGGAGGCGCAACGGGCCGTCCTCGTCACGCTCGACCCGCTGCAGCGCGCCCTCGGCCAGCCGGACGTCGCGGTCGGCCAGGGCCGCGCGCGCCTCGTCGTCGAGCTCGGCGACGTCGTTGACCAGGAGCACCAGGTCGTCGGTCCACTGGCGCACGAGCCGGACCTGGTGGGCGGCGTTCGGGTGCGTGGCCAGCACCGCGACCCGGCGCCCCTTGACCTCCTGGCCGTGACAGTAGGGGCAGTGCAGCACGTCCAGGCCCCAGCCGTCCGCGAGCCCGGGGACGTCGGGCAGGGAGTCGTCGGTGCCGATCGCGGCGATCACGCGGCGCGCGCGGACGCAGGTGCGTCCGTCGACCTGCACGAGGAGCGCGTCGCCGTCGCGCTCGAGCCCGTCGACGGTGCCCGAGCGCAGCTCCACGCCGTACCCGGCGACCTCGTCGCGGGCCAGGTCCAGCAGCTCGTCCGGCGGGATGCCGTCGCGGGTCAGGAACCCGTGGACGTGGGAGGCGTAGCGGTTGCGCGGGGCGCCGGCGTCGACGACGAGCACGCGGCG
>NZ_JBNFNZ010000100.1:0-6756 GCF_057364525.1 Aeromicrobium sp. PFPM2_SD2 | reverse complement strand
CCTGGAGGCCGCGTGGCGCCTGGTCAGCCGGGTGCGCAACGCCGTCGTGCTGCTCCGCTCCCGCCCGGCCGAGTCGATGGTCGAGCAGGCGGCCGAGCGCGCCGGCGTCGCCCACCTGCTCGGCTACGGGCTGGACGGCGGCGAGGTCATGGTCGACGAGTACCTGCGCACCACGCGGCAGGCGCGGCAGGTCGTGGAACGAGTCTTCTGGGGCGACTGACATCGGGGCGCCACGGCGCCACACTGGTGTCATGCGCACGCTGCTCACCGTCGTCCTCACCGCCGGGCTCCTGGTCGCCGGGGGGACGAGCGCGCAGGCCACGGCCGAGCCGACCCCGGCTCCCGACGCCGCCCCGCCGGTGCAGAACCTCGTCGCGCCGAGCGTGGCCGGCACGGCCGCGTACGGACGCACGCTCACGCTCCGCCCGGGACGCTGGACCGGCGGCACGGCGCTGAGCGTCCAGTGGCTGCGCGACGGCTCCCGCATCGGGGGCGCCCGAGCGTCCACCTACCGGATCAAGCCGCAGGACGTCGGCCGCCGGCTCTCGGTGCGGGTCACCGGCTCGCGCGAGGGCTACCGCTCGACCACGGTCACCACCGCCCGCACCCGCGTCGTCCAGCACCGCGTGCCGGCTCGCCGGGTCGTGACCTACAGCGTCCGCACGAAGGGGCGGGTCACCGCCGACCTGAGCCTGTTCAAGCGGCTCGCCCAGCAGACGTTCGACGACCCGCGGGGCTGGCGCTCGACCGGCACGGTCTTCCGGCGGGTGCGGCGCGGCGGCGACTTCACGCTGTACCTGGCCGCGTCGCGGACCCTGCCGTCGTTCTCGCCGGTGTGCAGCCGGCAGTGGAGCTGCCGGGCCGGTCGCAACGTCGTCATCAACCAGACCCGCTGGCTGTACGCGAGCCCGGCGTGGCGCCGCAGCAGGGGCTCGCTGCGCGACTACCGGCACATGGTGGTCAACCACGAGACCGGGCACTGGCTCGGGCACGGCCACCGCTCGTGCCGCGCAAGCGCCCGGCGCCGGTCATGATGCAGCAGTCCAAGGGGCTCGGCAGCTGCACGTTCAACCCCTGGCCGCGGCGGGGGAGCGGCGCCTGCCGCGCTTCCGCTAGCCGGCGGACGGGGCGTCGGGCGCCGAGCGTCCTGGCTCGCGCGCCGGCTCGCCTCGCGGATCTCGAACACCTCGGTGCCGAAGGCGCCCAGCTCGGACGTGACGCGGCGGGCGGCGTCGAAGCAGATCGCTGCGACCCCGCCCGCCGTGCTCAACGCCGCCTCGACGTACTGCTGCAGCACGTCCTTGGTGATCTCGTGACGGCTCAGACCCATGCGGACTAGTGTGCCGCGACCTGCTCGGCGGCGCGACGCTCGGCCTCGGCCGCGCGCTTGGCCCGGCGCAGCGCCTTCGACTCGGGCGAGTTGCCGATCTTGTACGGGTCGTCGGGCTTCTTGCTCAGCTGGTGCAGCTGCTTGGCGACGCTCCACAGCTGGCGCGACAGCCGGCCGGTGTTGTAGCGCAGGTCGTACTTCTCGACCAGGCGGTGGACGTCCGCCGACACCTCGCCGTAGCGGCGGGCCGGGATGTCGGGGAACAGGTGGTGCTCGATCTGGTAGCTCAGGTTGCCGGTCAGGACGTGGAACGGCTTGCTGCCCGAGATGTTGGCCGAGCCGAGCAGCTGGCGCAGGTACCACTGGCCACGGGTCTCGTTCTGCGCCTCCTCCTCCTTGAAGGTCTCGACCTCGGCCGGGAAGTGACCGCAGAAGATGACCAGGAAGGTCCAGATGTTGCGGATGACGTTGGCGGCGAAGGTGCCGGCCAGGACGAGCACGGGCGTCCACCAGGACGTGAACGGCACCAGGGCGATCGAGACGACCGGGAAGGCGACGTAGTCCTTGAACAGCTGGCGGCGGATCTTGCGCAGCGCGCGCTTCTTGCGGCCCTGGAACTCGTCCTTGTCCATGCGTCCGGCGAGGTACTCGTCGAGCTCGACGCCGTGGTACATGACGCCCCACTCGAACAGCAGCATGAGGACGAACGCGAGCGGCAGGTTGAACCGGTGGCTCGGGTACCAGGGCTGCTCGGCGTCGATGCGGAACATGTTGTAGCCGATGTCCCGGTCCATGCCGTGGATGTTCGTGTAGGTGTGGTGCATGTAGTTGTGGCCGTGCTTCCACTCCTGCGCGGGGGCCACGTTGTCCCACTCGTACTTCTGGCCGTTGACCAGCGGGTCGTTCATCCAGTCGTACTGGCCGTGCATGACGTTGTGGCCGATCTCCATGTTCTCGAGGATCTTGGCCACGCCGAGCAGCAGGATGCCGGCGACGAACGCGGGCCAGAAGAACGGCATGAACAGGCCGATGCGGCCCAGCACCTCGAAGGCGTTGCGCAGCTTGATGACCCGGCGGATGTAGTCGGCGTCGGCCTGGCCGAGGTCGTCCAGGACGCGCTGACGCACGGCGTCGAGCTCGTGGCCGAACTCCTCGAGCTGCTCGTAGCTCATGAGGTCGGTGCCGATGGTGGCGCGCTTGTCGGTGTCGGGGCCGACGAGCGGCTGCGGCGCCTTGTTGTGGTTGCTGGCGCTCAGCGGCTCGATCGGAGCGTGCTTGGTGCGGTAGTGGGACACGGGTCAGTTCCTCTCAGAGGGCCATGCTGACGTCGCCGACGGGGACCTGGACGCAGATCTTGACGGTCTCGTCGGTGTTGGCGGCCACCTCGCCGGAGATGACGTGGCGGACGGCGCCGTGGTTCTTCTTGACCGCGCAGGTGTTGCAGACGCCCATGCGGCAGCCGTAGCGGGGGGACAGGCCGGCGGCCTCGGCCTGCTCCAGGATCGTGGCGCCCGAGTTGTCGGCGGCGACGCCGCTGTCCTCGAACGTGAGGGTGCCGGTCGCGTCGGCCGCGGACAGGTCGACGCTGGGCACCTTGAAGTACTCGACGCGCAGCTGGTCGACCGCGTCGGCGGCCTCGTACGCGTCGCGGACGGACGCGATGAGCCCGGCGGGGCCGCACGCGTACGTGAGCGTGGTGGTCGGGTCGATGCCCAGCTGCTCGAGGTGCTCGGGCGTGAAGCGCCCGGCCAGCTCGGCGCCGGGCTCGGGCACCCGGGTGTAGACCCGCTCGACCCGGCCCAGGCCGGCGTCGGCGGCCAGCGCGTCCAGCTCGGCGGTGAACATCTCGTCCTCGCGCGAGCGCGCGTAGTGCAGGAAGGTGATGCGCGGGCGGGGCGTGCCCGGCTTGGCGTCGCGGATCGTGCGCAGCATCGACATGACCGGCGTGATGCCGCTGCCGCCGCTGAGCAGCAGGACGTGGTCGGGCAGCTGCGCGGGCAGGACGAACTCACCGTCGGCCTGCGACAGGTGCACGAGCGTGCCGGGCTTGAGCTCGTGGTGCAGGTACTGCGAGACGTAGCCGTCCGGGTGCGCCTTCACCGACACGCTGAACGTGCGGCCCGGCCGCTTCTCGGAGCTGGAGACCGAGAAGACGCGCACGCGGCGCTTGCCCTCGACCTCGACGCCGAACTCGACGTGCTGGCCGGCCCGGAAGCCCTTCCAGGCGCCGTTGGGACGCAGCACCACGGTGCTCGCGACGCCGGTCTCGCGGACGACCTCCACGACCCGCGCCCGCACCTGCGTCACGGTCCACATGGGGTGGACGTGCTCGAGGTACTGGTCGATCGAGTGCGGCGACGTCAGGGACGCGACCGGTCGGGACGCCAGCGCGGCGCGGATCAGTCCCATCAGGCTCCTTGCTCCGGGCGTTCAGTGAACGCGTGTGCACTACAAGGGTCGCACACCCCTGGTGGTGACGCAATCACCAGGGCCGGATGCGGGCGTGGCGAGCGGCACACCTGTTCACCGACTTTGTCGATAGGCTGGCCGCATGGCGACCGGGAGCGCCGCAGGGACGCGGCAGGAGCAGAAGGAGCGCACGCGGGAGGCCCTCATGGCCGCGGCGCTCGAGCTGAGCGGGTCGTCCGGCTTCGCGCAGATCAGCCTGCGCCAGGTCGCCCGCGCCGCCGGCGTCGTCCCCACCGCCTTCTACCGCCACTTCGAGTCGATGGACGAGCTCGGGCTGGCGCTCGTGGAGGAGTCGTTCAGCACGCTGCGGCGCATGATCCGCGAGGCGCAGCGCGACCCGCAGGTCTTCGCCAACATCATCGACGCCGCCGCCGAGGTGCTCGTCGAGACGGTGAAGGTGAGCAAGGCCCACTTCGGCTTCGTCGCTCGGGAGCGCGTGGGCGGGTCACCGGTGGTGCGTCAGGCCATCCGGCACGAGCTGGAGCTGTTCGAGAGCGAGCTGGCCGTCGTCCTGGCCAAGCTGCCCAACATCGACCAGTGGCACAGCGACGACGTGCACATGGTGTCGCGCCTGTTCGTGCGCAACATGGTGGCCAACGCCGAGGAGGTCGTCGAGATGCCCGACGGTCGGCCCGACCTGGAGGCCCGCATCAAGGAGGGCGCGCGGCGCCAGATGCGCCTGATCGTGCTCGGCTTCGAGAAGTGGCGGTCCTAGCCGCTCAGCGCGGCTGCACCTGGGCGTCCTGCGCCGTGGTGGCCAGCTGGTCGAGCGCGACGTCGAAGACGTCGTCGCCGAGCTTGTCCTCGAGCTCGTCCTGCTGCTCGGGCGCGGCGTCGACGTCGGCCTCCCAGGTGACGTACGAGGTGGAGTGGCCGTTGTCGCGCACCGTGATGGTGGCGGTGTGGTCGACGATGCTGAACGGCGGCTCGGGCATCGTGTAGCGCAGGCTCATCGCCGCGTCGTCACGCTCGACGACGGTCACCACGAGCTCGGCCGACGTCTCGGGGCCGCCGGTGTAGTGCGCCAGCTTCGGGTGCCACAGCGAGAAGTCGCAGGCGAGCTTCCAGACGTCCTCGGCCGGGGCGGCGACGAACGTACGACGGGTGATGCGCATGCAGGCTCCTCCAGATCGCGTGACCCCGCCATTGTTCCCGACGGCCAGGTCGCGCGTCCGGTCGGGTCAGTCCTCGATGAGCAGCACCAGGAACGGCGCGCCGTACATGACCTGGGTGGTGGCCGAGATGGCGCGGCCGCCCTCGAGGTCGAACTCGATGTCGATGGGCTCGTTCTGCTTGAAGACGTCGGAGTCGAGGGGGACGATCGTCACGCGCTGGGACATGGCCGCAGCCTAGGGCCTGACGGTCACGGCAGGGCCGCGAAACGCGCGACGGCGTCCCGCACGACCACCTCGAGCGCGGCGCCGGTGCCGTGCCCGGCGTCCGGGACGATGACGAGCTCGGCGTCCGGCCAGGCCGCGGCCAGGTCGTGGGGCGACGTCCGGCGGGCCCGGCTGACGTCGCCCTGGCCCGGTTGGCCCAGCAGCCCCGGGATCCCGCGCAGACGGTCGCAGCCGTCGAGCAGCTCGGTCTCGCCCAGCCAGGCCGCGTGGCTCCAGTAGTGGGTGACGAGCCGCGCGAAGCCCAGCGCGAACTCCGGGTCGTCGAAGCGCGGGTCGTGCACGGGCGTCAGCGACACGTGCCGGTCCTCCCACGCGCACCAGGCGCGAGCCGCCGCGTGGTGCACGGCCGGGTCGGGATCGACGAGCAGCCGGTGGAACGCGGCGGCCAGGTCGCCGTCGCGCTCGTCCGCGGGCAGCGCCGACACCAGCTGCTCCCACTCGCGCGGGAAGAGCCGGCGCATGTCGCGCGTCACCCACGTGACCTCGCGGCGGGTCGTGGTGACCACCGCGAACAGGGCGAGCGCCCGGACGCGGTCGGGGTGGGCCTGGGCGTACGCGAGCCCGAGCGTCGAGCCCCACGACGCACCGAGCACGACCCAGCGGTCCACGCCGCGGTGCTCGCGCAGCCGCTCGAGGTCGGCGACCAGGTGCTGGGTGGTGTTCGCGCGCAGCGCGTCCGTGGTGCGTCCGGCGTGCGGGGTGCTGCGGCCGCAGCCGCGCTGGTCGAGCAGCAGGACGCGGTAGCGGGTCAGGTCGAACCGGCGCAGCCAGCCCGAGGAGACGCCGGACCCCGGGCCGCCGTGCAGGACGACCGCCGGGACGCCGTCGGGGGAGCCGTGCTCCTCCCAGTGCAGGGCGTGGCCGTCGCCGACGTCCAGGAGACCGGCGGCGAGGGGAGTGTGAGGCACGCGTCCATGATGGTTGACTCCCCGCCCGGTGGGTACGGAGCGGTCATGGCAGCACCGCGAAGAGTGAAGAAGTACCGCAAGTCCTACGGGATCCGCATGGGTGTGCTCGCGACCTTGTTCGTCGTGGGCGTGCTCCTCATGATCCTCAGCCGGTACGACGTGTTCCCCGCCCGCCCCTGGGGCTACGTCGGCCTCGCCTGCGCCGCGGTGGCCGCGATCCTCTCGCTGATCTCGACGGTCGTCGAGGCCCGCGCCGAGAGCGAGCTCGAGTCGAGCCCCGAGAACGCCCGCAAGATGAACCAGGAGGACGCATCATGACCGAGCAGAACCCCGGGACCCCGCGCGAGCCGAGCGGCGCGATCAACCACCACCAGGAGAACGTCGCCCCCCAGAGCGACCAGGACCGGGTGGTCGGCCAGGACACCGGCCACGACGCCGGCAGCATCGACGAGGCCCCGGACGGACGCTCGTCCGACGGCGGCACGCCGGCCAACCAGGGTCCGGTGCCGGCCGAGCCCGAGGACATGTCCGACACCGGCTCCGACATCGGCAGCCTGGCGCCCGACCCGGCCGCCGAGGAGGTCGCCGAGTAGGCGGTCCACCAGGCAGCGAGGCCCCGCCCTGCCCGGCGGGGGCTTCGCACGTCCGG
>NZ_JBNFNZ010000099.1:0-6800 GCF_057364525.1 Aeromicrobium sp. PFPM2_SD2 | reverse complement strand
GAGGGCCCCGGACGACGTCGTCCGGGGCCCTCGTGCGTCCCCGCGCTCCCGGAGCGGGAGCACCCGCTCCCTGGGCCGCAGCGATGGCTCCCTGAGCGTGCCGGAGGAAGCCCTCCCGACGGGCTCGAGGAACGGGAGCGGCTCCGGCAGCGGACCGGACGCCGGCGGACAGGGGAAGGCCCCCGCACCCGGGAGGGTGTGCGGGGGCCTTCGTCGGGGAGGGCGTCAGGCCTTGGCCAGCGTGCCCAGGTACAGCTCGATGACCTTCGGGTCGTTGAGCAGCTCGCGCCCGGACGCGGTGTGCGCGTCCTTGCCCTGGTCCAGGACGTAGCCGCGATCGCAGATCTGCAGGCAGCGGCGGGCGTTCTGCTCGACCATGACGACCGAGACGCCGGCGGCGTTGATCCTCTTGGTCTGCAGGAACACCTCGTCCTGGAGGGCGGGGGAGAGGCCGGCCGACGGCTCGTCGAGCAGCAGCACCGACGGGTCCATCATGAGCGCGCGGCCCATGGCGACCATCTGCCGCTCGCCGCCGGACAGCGAGCCGGCCCGCTGGTCCTTGCGCTCGAGCAGCCGCGGGAAGATGTCGGTGACGTAGCCGAAGCGCTCCTTGAACTTCTTGGGCGCCAGGTACATCCCCATCTCGAGGTTCTCGCCGACGGTCAGCGACGGGAAGACGTTGTTCGTCTGCGGGACGAACCCGATGCCCGCGGACACGAGCTGGTCGGCGCGCTTGCCGACGATGCTCTCGCCCTTGAGCGTCACGTCGCCCTCGCGGACCTGCACGAGGCCGAACAGCGACTTCAGGAACGTCGACTTGCCCGCACCGTTCGGCCCGATGATGCCGATGAGCTCGCCCTCGTGGCAGTGCAGGCTCGCACCGTTGAGGATGTTGACGCCGGGCAGGTAGCCGGCGACCAGGTCGTCGGCCCGCAGGACGGCGCCCTCGGGGTTGGTGAAGTCGACCATCAGTGCTTCTCCTCGGTCTCGGCCGCGATCTCCTGCTCGGCCTCCGCCTCGATCTGCTCCTCCATGTCGAAGGTCAGCTCGGCGTCGTGGTGGGCGCCCAGGTAGGCGTCGATGACAGCAGGATCGCTCATGACGGCGTCCGGCGTGCCCTGGGAGACGATCTTGCCCTGCGCCATGACGACGACCCAGTCGCTGATGTCGCGGACCATGTCCATGTCGTGCTCGACGAACAGGACCGTGCGGCCCTCGTCGCGCAGCGACTTCACGTGGCCCAGCAGCGACTGCTTGAGGGCCGGGTTCACGCCGGCCATCGGCTCGTCGAGCATGATCAGCTCGGGGTCGACCATGAGGGCGCGCGCCATCTCCAGCAGCTTGCGCTGGCCGCCCGAGAGCGAACCGGCGAAGTCGTCCTTCTTGGCGTCGAGCTTGAACCGGCGCAGCAGGTCCATCGCGCGCTCGGTGTTGGCGTCCTCCTGGCCCTGCCACAGGAACCGCAGGACACTCGGCAGGAACCGCTCGCCCTTCTGGCCCGTGGCGCCCAGGCGCATGTTCTCCAGCACGGTCAGGCGCGAGAGCACCTTGGTGAGCTGGAACGTGCGCACCATGCCGCGGCGGGCCACCTTGTAGGGCGGGACGCCGGACAGGCTCTGGCCGTTGAACGTCCAGGAGCCCTCGTCGGGCTTGTCGAAGCCGGTCAGCAGGTTGAAGAACGTCGTCTTGCCGGCGCCGTTGGGACCGATGAGCGCGGTGATCTTGCCCCGCGGGATCTCGAAGTGGTCCACGTCGACGGCCTTGAGGCCGCCGAACGTCCGGGTCACGCCGTCGGCGACGAGGATGACGTCGGAGCCGGCGTGGCCGGCCTCGTGCTTGTCGTTCATGGTGTCAGCGTCCATCGATCGCCAGCTCCCGCCTGTCTCCGAGGATGCCTTGCGGCCGGTAGATCATGATCAGCATCAGCACGAGACCGAGGACGATCAGACGCATGAGGCTCGCCTGGTTGCCGTCCATGATCGCCGACGGGATCAAGGGGTTCTCGCCGCTCGTGGCCTTGCCGAAGAACAGGTCGAGGCCGTTGAGGAAGAACCAGAAGATCAGCGCGCCCAGCACCGGGCCGAGGACCCGGGCTGCGCCGCCGATGAGCAGCACGGTGTAGGCGAAGAACGTCGTGTCGGTCGCGAAGTCCGACGGGGCGACGTTGCTCGTGGCCAGGCCGCTCATGATGCCGGCGAGGGCGCCGATGACGCCGCCCAGGACGAGCGCCTGCATCTTGTAGGAGTAGACGTTCTTGCCCAGGCTGCGGACGGCGTCCTCGTCCTCGCGGATGCCCTTCAGCACGCGGCCCCAGGGGCTGCGCATCAGCAGGTAGATGAACACGCACAGCAGCGCGATCAGCACCCAGCCGATGATCATGATGAAGAAGTCGTAGGAGCGGAACTGGACGATGCCCAGATCCACGCCCCCCGCGGGGATGGGGTTGAGGTCACGCAGCGTGCTCGTGAACCCGAAGCGGCCGTCCTGGCCGCCGAAGGTGTCGTTGAGGCTCGCCGCGCCCAGGATCTGGCGCAGCGCCTCGGCGGCGGCGATGGTGGCGATGGCCAGGTAGTCGGCGCGCAGCCGCAGCGTCGGGACGCCGAGGATCAGCGCCAGCACCACGGCGGCCAGCAGGCCGACCAGGATGCTCAGCCACAGGTTCTGGCCCCAGGTCTGGACCAGGGCTCCGACGGCGTAGCCGCCGACCATCATGAAGGCGGCCTGACCGAAGTTCAGCAGACCGGTGTAGCCGAAGTGGATGTTCAGGCCGATCGCGGCCAGGCAGTAGACGACCGCCTGCGGGCCGACGGCCTGCTCGATCGCGTTGGTGAGGACTTCGAACCAGCTCATCAGTGCTCTCCTTCCCTCAGCCGACGCGCTCAGCCCGGCCCAGCAGGCCCTGGGGCCGCACGAGCAGGATCAGGATGAGGACGACGAGCGCGGTCACGTACTTGAGCTCGGGCGGCAGGACGATCGAGGACAGCTCGACCAGGAGCCCGACGATGAGGGCGCCGGCCATGGTGCCCCAGATCGTGCCCAGGCCGCCGAGGGTGACCGCGGCGAACGTGAGCAGCAGGATCTTGTTGCCCACCTGGTAGTCGAAGCCGTTCTGCAGGCCCCACATGATGCCGCCCATGCCGGCCAGCGCGGCGCCGGCGATCCAGACGGTGGTGATGACCCGGTTGACGTCGATGCCGGACGAGGCGGCGAGCGCCGGATTGTCCGAGACGGCGCGGGTCGCCTTGCCCAGGCGGGTGCGGGTCACGGCCAGCGAGACCAGGATCAGCACGACCACGCAGATGACAGCGATGTAGAACGACTTGGGCGAGACGCCCACGCCGCCGAGGTCCCACAGGTCGCCGGCGGGGACGCCGCGGTACTGGTGGTTGTCGGCGCCGAAGAAGTACTGGTAGACGTTCCGCAGGAAGATGCCCAGACCGATGCTGACGATCATCATCGCGATCAGGCCGGTACCGCGGCTGCGCAGCGGCTTCCAGAGCAGGCGGTCGTTGGCCAGGCCGAAGACGCCGGCCAGGACCACCGCGAGCAGCGCGGCGGCGTAGAAGTTCCAGCCGAAGGCGTCCTGCAGCAGGTAGGCGGCCAGCGCGCCGAACGTGATCAGCTCGCCGTGGGCGAAGTTGGTCAGGCCGGTGGTGCCGAACACCAGGGAGATGCCGAGCGCGGCGAGCGCCAGGAGCAGGCCCAGGAAGACGCCGTTGATGCTGTTCTGCACGATCTCCTGCAGCAGCCCGGGGCCCTGGTCGGCCTCGGGGCCGATGCCGTAGTTGACCGTGATGTCGGCGTTGGTCTTCACCATGACGGTGAAGGACGTCTTGTCCTCCTCGGTCAGGCTCGTGCCCTCGGGGAGGGTCTCGGAGTCGAGCTTGATCGTGAGGTCCTGACCCAGCAGGTCGTCCGGCGAGCCGGGGACGGGGATCGTGAACGTGCCGTCGGGTCCGCTGACGCCGGAGGCGACCTCGGACCCGTCGATCTCGACGCTGATCTTCACGTCGGGGACGGGCTCGGGGGGATCGGTACGGGTGTCGCTGAGGGTGCCCTTGACGTTGATCGCGTCGGACGCCGCCCCTGCGGGCGAGGCGAGTCCGACGACGACCAGGGCCCCCAGGACAACCGCGAGGACAGCTGCGGGTCGCAGTCGCACGCGTGGCTCCTAGTTCGTTCAGGCAGCAGGTCGTGCCGCTGAATGGTCCCTGGGAGCATAGACGTGACCCAGGTCCCTGCACCCCCTGTTGCGTCACCTGGGGTGTAACAAGTTGGTTGCAGTTCGACTAAGCCCGCTCAGCGCAGGCGGGTCACGACCTCGACCAGCACGGGGGCGACGAGCAGGGCGGGCAGCAGGTCGCCGACCGCCACGCGGCGCAGGTCCAGCAGGCGCAGCGCGACGGCCACGAGCACGAGGCCGCCGGTCGCCGTGATCGCGTCCAGGTGGGCGTCGGGCAGGAACGTCCCGAGCAGGACGCCGACGAGCGTGAGCGTGCCCTGGACGACGCCGACCGACAGGGCCGAGGCCATCACGCCGAGCCCGAACGAGGCGGCGAAGGCCAACGACGCGAAGCCGTCGAGGGCGGACTTGAGCAGCAGCTGGTCGGCGCCGTTGCCGAGCCCCTCGTTGAGCGAGCCGAGGATGGTGAGCGGCCCGACGCAGAACACGAGCGAGCTGGTGACGAAGCCCTCGACGAAGCGGGCGCGGCCGTCGGCGGCGCCACCGGGGGACAGGCGCGCCTGCAGCCAGCCGCCGGTCGCCTCGAGCCGCTCCTCGACCCGGGCCCCACGAGCCCAGCAGGCCGCCGAGGACGAGGGCGCCGAGCACGACCAGCACGGGCGCGCTGGAGCCCACCGCGTCCTCGAGCGCCGGCGACGTCACCTCGAGCGCGGCGAGCGCCGCGATCAGCAGGGTCACGAGGCCCAGCGCGTCCGTCACCAGGGTGCGCGTCCGCGCCGGGAGGCGATGGCCCACGAGCAGCCCGAGCCCGGACCCCACGAGGACGGTGAGGACGTTCACGAGCGTCCCGGTTCCGATGACCACGCTGCCTCCTGTCTGCCGTCGGGAGAACCTACCGCGGCGCGCGGGTATGCTGTCCCAGCCTCGTTCGAGGCGAACGTCCCGTGGCCACCCAGGAGGTCCACCCCCGTGCCGATGCGAACCGGCGTCTCCCTGCGCGAGGCGAAGCCCGCCGACGCCGCCGAGCTCGTCGCGCTGTGGTCCGAGTGCGCGGCGGCCAACCGGTCCGACGGCATCGAGGCGTCCGCCTACGCGAACCTGTGGCGCGAGCCGTCGGTCGAGGAGGCCGAGCAGGCCCTGGAGCTGACGCTGAGCGCGCCGGGCCGGCACATGATCGTCGCCTCGGTCGACGACGAGCTGGTCGGCGTCGTGGTGTTCCAGATCGGCACGCTCACCCCGCTGAACCTCACGCGGACGCTGACCGTGCTCGAGCTGCACGTCTCCCCGCGCTTCCGCCGCCGGTCGGTGGCGATGACGCTGCTGTCGGCCGCCGAGCACGCGGGGGAGGAGCACGCCTGCGAGGTCGTCGTGGCCGTCACCCCGGCCCACGCCCGCGAGCCCAACCGCTACCTGACCAAGCTCGGCTTCGGGCAGATCGCAACCGTGCGGGCCATCCAGGCGAGCGTCCTGCGCTCGCGCCTGAGCACCCGCACCGGCGCCTCGCGCGACACCGGACGGCTCATCGCGATGCGCCGCACGCTGCGCCGCCGCGAGCGCGAGGGGCACCGCTTCGCCGAGTGAGTCCTGTCGGCCGCGGCCGGTAGGGTCGGGGCCGTGACTCGCCTGCTGCTCATCGACGGACACTCGGTCGCCTACCGCGCCTTCTTCGCCCTCCCGGTCGAGAACTTCTCGACCAGCACCGGCCAGCACACGAACGCCGTCTTCGGCTTCACCTCGATGCTGATCAACGTCCTGCGCGACGAGCAGCCCACGCACGTCGCCGTCGCGTTCGACGTCTCGCGCCAGACCTTCCGCGCCACCGAGTACGCCGAGTACAAGGCGAACCGCTCCAAGAGCCCCGACGAGTTCAAGGGCCAGGTCACGCTGATCAAGGAGGTGCTCGAGGCGCTCTCCATCCCGATGTTCGAGAAGGACGGCTTCGAGGCCGACGACATCATCGGCACCCTCGCCACCCAGGCCCAGGCCCAGGGCATGGAGGTGCTCATCTGCACCGGCGACCGCGACGCGCTGCAGCTGGTCACGCCGACCACGACGGTGCTCTACCCGCGCAAGGGCGTCTCCGACCTGGCCCGCATGACGCCGGACGCCGTGCTCGACAAGTACGGCGTCACGCCCGAGCACTACCCCGAGATCGCCGCGCTGGTGGGTGAGACCAGCGACAACCTGCCCGGCGTGCCCGGCGTCGGTCCCAAGACCGCGGCCAAGTGGATCAACCAGTACGGCAGCCTCGAGGCGCTCGTCGCCGACGTCGAGAAGGTGCCGGGCAAAGCCGGCCAGTCGCTGCGCGACCACCTCGACGACGTGCTGCGCAATCGCCGGATCAACGCGCTCGTGCGCGACCTCGACCTGCCGCTGGGCCCGGCCGACCTGGCCTTCAGCACCGCCTGGGACCGCGAGGCCATCCACCGCGTGTTCGACGCCCTCGAGTTCGCGGTGCTGCGCGAGCGGCTGTTCAGCTACCTAGGTGCGGCCGACGAGCAGGCCGAGACCGGCGCCGCGCTCGAGCTCGACCTCACCCACGTGGCCGAGGGCGGCCTGCGGGCGTGGCTCGACGAGCACGCCGGGGCGACCCGGTCGGCGTCGAGGTGGCTGGGCG
>NZ_JBNFNZ010000098.1:0-6810 GCF_057364525.1 Aeromicrobium sp. PFPM2_SD2 | reverse complement strand
CGGCTCACCTGCACGCGGCCGCCGGCAACGACGCCAGCAACGCGATCGCCCGCCGGCTGGGGTTCACCCACGTGGGCACCGAGCGCCGGGCCGAGCGGCTCGGCGACGGCACCTACGACGACCTGCACGCGTACGACCTGCTCCGCGCGTAGTCGTCGGTGGGCGCAACTACCCTGGGTCCATGACGCAGACGCGCGGCAACGCCGGCACCGACCTCGCCGAGGGGCACAGCCCCTGGCCCGCCCTGTGGGCCATGGTCATCGGGTTCTTCATGATCCTGGTCGACAACACGATCGTGTCGGTCGCGACGCCGGCGATCGGCCGCGACCTCGAGGCCGACGTCAACGCCGTCATCTGGGTGACCAGCGCCTACCTGCTGGCGTACGCGGTGCCGCTGCTCGTCACCGGACGCCTCGGCGACCGGCTGGGCCCCAAGAACGTCTACCTCACCGGACTGGCGATCTTCACGCTCGCGTCGCTGTGGTGCGCGCTCACCGGCTCGATCGAGGGCCTCGTCGTCGCCCGCGTCGTGCAGGGCCTGGGCGCCTCGCTCATGACGCCGCAGACGATGGCGGTCATCACCCGCACGTTCCCGCCCCAGCGCCGCGGCAGCGCCATGGCCCTGTGGGGCGCGACCGCCGGCGTCGCCACGCTGGTCGGCCCGGTGCTCGGCGGCGTCCTCGTCGACGCCGCGGGCTGGGAGTGGATCTTCCTGGTCAACGTGCCGGTCGGGGTCGCCGGCTTCGTGCTCGCCTGGCGCCTCGTCCCCACCCTGCCGACCCACAGCCACTCCTTCGACTGGACCGGCGTGGCGCTCAGCGCGATCGGCATGTTCCTGCTGGTGTTCGGCATCCAGGAGGGCGAGACCTACGACTGGGGCACGATCACCGGCGTCGTCTCGGTCCCGCTGCTCATCGCCGCCGGCCTGGTCGTCCTGGCCGTCTTCGCCTGGTGGCAGTCGCGCGTCCGCACCGAGCCGCTCGTGCCGCTGGGCCTGTTCCGCGACCGCAACTTCTCGCTGTCGAACGTCGGCATCGCCGCCGTGTCCGGCGCCATCACCGCGATGTCGTTGCCGTTCATGTTCTACGCCCAGCTCGTGCGCGGCTACAGCCCGACCGAGTCCGGCCTGCTGCTCGTGCCGATGGCGGTCATGACCGCGTCCTGGCCCCGGTCGTCGGCCGGCTCGTCGACCGCATGCACCCCCGCTACCTCGTCGCCACCGGCTTCGCCGCGTCCTCGGCCGCCATCTGGTGGCTGCTGGCGACCCTCACCCCCGACCGCGCGGTCTGGCAGCTGCTGCTGCCGATGGCCCTGTTCGGCGTCGGCAACGCGTTCCTGTGGGCGCCGCTGAGCACCACCGCCACGCGCAACCTGCCGCTCAGCGCCGCGGGCGCCGGGGCCGGCGTCTACAACACCATCCGCCAGGTCGCCGCCGCGCTGGGCAGCGCCGCGATCGCCGCGATGATCCAGGCGCGCCTCGCGTGCCGACACTGGGCGAGCAGGCCGGCGGCAGCGAGTCGCTGCAGGCGTCCGGCAGCACCCTGCCGCCGCAGGTCGCCGGCGAGTTCGCCGACGCGATGGCCGAGTCGCTCGTGCTGCCCGCGGTCGTCCTGCTGGCCGGCCTGGTCGTCGCGATGTTCCTCGCCCGGCCCACCCACGCGGGCTACGGCCGCCGAGCCGACTAGTCTGCACCCGTGACCGCCTCGTACGTCCTGACGCTCTCCTGCCCCGACCGCCCGGGCCTGGTCCACGCGGTCTCCCGCTGGGTCGCCGAGGCCGGCGGCAACATCCTCGACAGCCAGCAGTTCACCGACACCGCGAGCGGCCAGTTCTTCCTGCGCCTGCACTTCGACTTCCCCGACGCGCGGGTGACCGACGAGCTGCGCTCCTCGTTCGGCCCGGTCGCGGCCGAGCACGCGATGGACTTCAGCCTGGTCGTCGCCGAGGCGCCGCTGCGCACCATCGTCATGGTCTCCAAGGACCTGCACTGCCTCAACGACCTGCTGTTCCGCCAGAGCACCGGCGGGCTCAACATCGAGATCCCGGCGATCGTGTCGAACCACCCGGACGCCGAGCGGCTCGCCCGGTCCTACGACGTGCCGTTCCACCACGTGCCGGTCACGGCCGACACGAAGGCCGAGGCCGAGGCACGGCTGCTGGAGCTCGTGGCCGAGCTGGACGTCGACCTGGTCGTCCTGGCGCGCTACATGCAGATCCTGTCCGACGACCTGTGCCGCGCCCTCGAGGGCCGCGCGATCAACATCCACCACTCGTTCCTGCCCAGCTTCAAGGGCGCGCGCCCCTACCACCAGGCGCACGAGCGGGGCGTGAAGCTCATCGGCGCCACCGCGCACTACGTCACCGCGGCGCTGGACGAGGGGCCGATCATCGACCAGGGCGTCCTGCGCGTCGACCACCGGATGGCCCCGGCCGACCTCGCCCGCGTGGGCCGCGACGTGGAGTCCCAGACGCTGTCGCGGGCCGTCCGCCTGCACAGCGAGTCGCGCGTCCTCATGGACGGGCCGCGCACGGTCGTCTTCGACTGACCTACCACGCATCCCGGTCCGCGGACGCACGGACCAGCATGTGAGCAGGCCTCCACGGCCGGTCCCCGGCTCCTAGCGTGGCTCGTCGACGGCACGCAGCGGGCGTGCCCCGAGCCCGAAGGCCTCCCATGTCCCGACACCGTCTCGCCGCCCTCGCGACCGCCCTCGTCAGTGCCGTGGCGCTCGCCGCGTGCGGCGGCGGCGCCGCCGGAGGCTCCGGAACCACCCTGTCGCTCGTCGGCTTCGCCGTCCCGAAGGCGGGCAACAACGCCGCGCAGGCCGCGTTCGCCCAGACCGACGCCGGGAAGGGCACCAGCTGGAAGGAGTCCTACGGCGCCTCGGGCGACCAGAGCCGCGCCGTGGCCAACGGCCTGGACGCCGACTACGTGCACTTCTCGCTGACGCCGGACGTCGACCGGCTCGTCGAGGCCGGCCTCGTGGCCGACGACTGGGACGCCGGTGCCAACAAGGGCATCGTCACCGACTCGGTCGTCGTGCTCGTCGTCCGCAAGGGCAACCCCAAGAACATCCAGGGCTGGGACGACCTGGTGAAGCCGGGCGTCGGCATCGTCACGCCCAACCCGGGCTCGTCCGGCTCGGCGCGCTGGAACATCCTCGGCGCCTGGCAGCACGTCATCGCGAACGGCGGCACCGAGGCCGAGGCGAAGGCGTTCCTGTCGAAGCTGGTCGGCAACGTCGAGGCGCTGCCGGGCAGCGGCCGCGACGCCACCACCGCGTTCCAGGGCGGCACCGGCGACGTGCTCATCTCCTACGAGAACGAGGCCATCCTGGCCCGCCAGAACGGCGAGGAGATCGACTACGTCTCCCGAAGGACACGCTCAAGATCGAGAACCCCGCGGCGGTCACCGAGGACGCCGACCCGAAGGCGCAGGCGTTCCTCGACTTCGTCCTGAGCCCCGAGGGCCAGGCCGAGTACGTCAAGAAGGGCTTCCGCCCGCTCGAGTCGGTCCAAGGCGTCGAGGTCGGCGAGGTCGAGGGCGCCAACGACCCGAGCGACCCGTTCCCGACCCCCGAGAAGCTGTGGACGATCGACGGCGACTTCGGCGGCTGGGACGCCGTCAACACGACGTTCTTCGACGAGGACGCCGGCATCGTGACCAAGATCCTGCAGGAGTCCGGCAAGTCGTGAGCACCCTCGCCCCGACGGACCCGGGAACGGCGCGTGCGCGCCGTTCCCGGGCGTCGTCGTCCCTGACCCGCGGCTCGGCCCTCGGCCTGGGCCTGACCCTGACCTGGTTCAGCCTGCTCGTGCTGATCCCGCTCGCGCTCGTCGTCGTGTCGGCCGCCGAGGGCGGCTGGCAGACGTTCGCCGACACGCTGCGCAACCCGCAGACCGCGGCGGCGCTGCGGCTCACCGTGTCGCAGGCGCTGCTGGTGACGCTCGTCAACGTCGTCATGGGCACGCTCATCGCCTGGGTGCTGGTGCGCGACTCGTTCCCCGGCAAGGCCCTGCTCGAGGTCGTCATCGACGTCCCGTTCGCGCTGCCGACGATCGTCGCCGGCCTGGTGCTGCTCAGCCTGTACGGCCCGCAGAGCCCGATCGGCGTCGACGTCGCCAACACCGAGGCGTCGGTGTTCCTGGCGCTGCTGTTCGTGACGCTCCCCTTCGTCGTGCGCACGGTGCAGCCGGTGCTCCTCGAGATGGACCGGGACGTCGAGGAGGCCGCCGCGTCGCTCGGCGCGAGCCGCGTCACGACGTTCCGCCGGGTGCTGCTGCCCGCCCTGACCCCGGCGATCACCGCCGGAGCGGCGCTGTCGTTCGCCCGCGGCATCAGCGAGTACGGCTCGCTCGTGCTGCTGTCGGGCAACCTGCCGCTGCGGACCGAGGTCGCGTCCGTGCGCATCCTGACCTACATCGAGAACGGCAACGAGGCGGCCGCGGCGCCGTGGCGACGCTCCTGCTCGTGGTGGCGCTGCTCGCCATCACCGTCCTGCAGCTCGTCTCGCGGGCGGTGGCGCGCCGTGGCTAGCCGCACCCGGACGCCCCGCACGCCCGGCACGTACGTGCGCCGGACGCTGGTCGCCGCCTACCTGTTCATGCTCGTCGTCTGGCCCGTGGCGCTGGTCGTGCGGCACACGTTCGACGGCGGCACCGAGAACCTCACGACCGCGCTGGCCGACCCGGTCGTCACGTCCGCCCTGCGCCTCACCGTCGTCGTGGCCGTCTGGGCCGTCGTCGTCAACACCGTCTTCGGCGTGGCCGTCTCGATGCTGCTGGTGCGCCACGAGTTCCCCGGACGCCGGGTGCTGTCCGCGCTCATCGACCTGCCGCTGTCGGTCTCCCCCGTCGTCGTGGGCCTGGCCCTGCTGCTCGCCTACGGCGGCGCGAACGGGTTGTTCGGGCCCACGCTGGAGGGTCTGGGCCTGCAGGTCGCCTTCGCCACCCCGGGCATCGTCATGGCCACCGCGTTCGTCGCGCTGCCGCTGGTCATCCGCGAGGTCGTCCCCGTGCTCGAGGAGGTGGGCACCGAGCAGGAGCAGGCCGCCCGCAGCCTCGGCGCCGGCGGCTGGCAGACGTTCTGGCGCATCACCCTGCCGTCGATCAAGTGGGCCCTCGTCTACGGCGTCGTGCTCAGCCTGGCGCGCAGCCTCGGCGAGTTCGGGGCGGTCAAGATCGTCTCGGGCAACCTCATCGGCCAGACCCAGACCGCCACGCTCGTCGTGGAGCAGAAGTACCAGGACTTCGAGCAGGGCAGCGCGTACGCGACCAGCTTCCTGCTCGCCCTCATCGCGGTGGCGGCGCTCGTCGTGGTCACCGTCCTGCGACCCAAGGAGGACCCCGATGGGGATTGAGATCACCGGTGTCTCGAAGCGGTTCGGCGACTTCGTCGCGCTCGACGACGTCTCGCTGTCCATCCCGAGCGGCCAGCTCACCGCCCTGCTCGGACCCAGCGGCGGCGGCAAGTCCACGCTGCTGCGCATCGTGGCCGGCCTGGAGTCCGCGGACGAGGGCCAGGTCGTCATCGAGGGCCGCGACACCACCGGCGTCCCGGCGCAGAAGCGCAACGTCGGCTTCGTCTTCCAGCACTACGCGGCGTTCAAGCACATGAGCGTGGCCAAGAACGTCGCCTTCGGCCTGGAGATCCGCAAGCGGCCCAAGGCCGAGGTGAAGGCCAAGGTCGCCGAGCTGCTGGAGCTCGTCCACCTCGAGCAGTTCGCCCATCGGCTCCCGGCGCAGCTCTCCGGCGGCCAGCGCCAGCGCATGGCCCTGGCCCGCGCCCTGGCGATCGAGCCGAGCGTCCTGCTGCTGGACGAGCCGTTCGGCGCCCTGGACGCCAAGGTGCGCAAGGAGCTGCGCGACTGGCTGCGCCGCCTGCACGACGAGGTGCACGTGACCACCGTCTTCGTCACCCACGACCAGGAGGAGGCGCTCGAGGTCGCCGACTCGCTCGTGGTCATCAACGACGGCCGGATCGAGCAGGTGGGCACGCCCGACGACCTGTACGACAAGCCGGCCAGCGACTTCGTGCTGTCGTTCCTGGGCCCGGTCACGACGCTGGGCGACCGGCTCATCCGGCCGCACGACATCGAGATCTCGCGCTACGAGCAGGCCGCCGTCGTCGACGGCCCGATCACCCGCTGGACGCGTGTCGGCTTCGAGGTGCGCCTGGAGGTGACGCCGACCGACCCGCGCCACCGCGAGCCGGTGCAGGTGGTGCTCACCCGCTCGGACGCCACCGCCCTGGGCCTGCACCCCGGCGACCACGTCTGGCTGCGTCCGCAGCCCGGCGCCGACGCCGTCGTCCGCGCCTAGCGTCCACCCCGGCCGCACGCTCGCCTCGGCGCTGAGCGTGACGTTGTGCACGCGACACGCCGCGGCGGGCGTGCACAACGTCACGCTCAGCGCCAAGGAGAGGTCAGGACGAGCGGCGGGCGAGCAGGGTGGCGTCCTCGACGTCCATCGTCCGCCCCTCGCGCTCCACCGTGCGCGGACGCTCCTCGCACACCAGCACCTCGAAGTCGTCCGGCAGCGCGGGTCGCAGGTCCTGCGCGTGCCACATCGCGCGCGCCTTGGCCCCGTCCAGGTGGGCGAACGTCTCCGACGGCGCGTGGCCGACCACCAGCAGGTGCCCGCCGGGCGCGACCGCCCCAGCGAGACGACGGGTCACGTCGACCATGCCGGCCTCCGGCGGGTGCGAGGAAAGTGCGTGGTGACCCAGGTCCCACGGTGCGGCCGCCGGACCGGGTCGAAGGCGCGCGCGTCGACCTGCCACCAGTCGGTGCGGTCGGCCACCCCCGGCCT
>NZ_JBNFNZ010000097.1:0-6791 GCF_057364525.1 Aeromicrobium sp. PFPM2_SD2 | reverse complement strand
TGGCCCTGCAGCCGGCGGTCCGCGCGGGCGTCGTCGCGCCGACCGACCTCGTCGCCGTGCTGGCCAAACGGCTTCTCCGGTGCCGGCAAGGCGCCCAGGCAGCACCTGCTCGCGTCCGAGGGGCTCGGCTCGGCGTCCGCCTACGGCGTCGGCGGCGTGCACCGGCACAACCCGGAGATCGTCCAGAACCTGCGCAGCGCCGGGGCCGACGAGGTGACCATCTCCTTCACCCCGACGCTCGTCCCGATGGCCCGCGGCATCCTGGCCACGGCCACCGCGCGCCTGACCGGTGACGCGGCGGACGTCCGCGCCGTCTACGAGAAGGCGTACGCCGACGAGCCGTTCGTCCACCTGCTGCCCGAGGGCGTCTGGCCGACCACGGCCGCGACGCTCGGCTCGAACAACGCCTTCGTCCAGGTCGCCGTCGACGAGCGGGCCGGCCGGCTCGTCACCGTCACCGCGATCGACAACCTGGTCAAGGGCACCGCGGGCGGCGCCATCCAGTCCATGAACCTGGCCCTCGGCCTGCCCGAGACCACCGGCCTGCCGACCGAAGGAGTCGCCCCGTGAGCCGCTCGTCCCTGCTCGTCCGTGAGGTCCCCGCATGAGCGTCACCGCCGCCCGGGGCTTCCGCGCGTCCGGCGTGACCGCAGGGCTCAAGTCCAGCGGCGACCCCGACGTCGCCCTGGTCGTCAACGACGGGCCCAGCCGTGCCGCGGCCGCCGTCTACACGTCCAACCGGTGCAAGGCCAACCCCGTGCTCTGGAGCCAGGAGGCCATCAAGGCCGGTCGCGCGACCGCGGTCGCGCTCAACTCCGGCGGGGCCAACTGCTACACCGGCGCCGAGGGCTTCCAGACGACGCACGCCACGGCCGAGCTCGTCGCCGAGCGCCTGGGCGTCGGCGCGATCGAGGTCCAGGTCTGCTCGACCGGGCTCATCGGGCTGCTCAACGACCGCGACGACCTGCTCGGCGGCATGGCCGCGGCGGTCGAGGCGCTGGACGCCGACGGGGGAGCGGCGGCGGCGCGCGCCATCATGACCACCGACAGCGTGCCCAAGCAGGCCCAGGTCACCCGCGACGGCTTCACCGTCGGTGGCATGGCCAAGGGCGCGGGCATGCTCGCCCCGGCGCTGGCCACGATGCTCGTCGTCATCACCACGGACGCCGACGTCGACGCGGCCACGGCCGACGCGGCGCTGCGCGCGGCGTGCCGCACCACGTTCAACCGCCTGGACTCCGACGGCTGCCAGTCGACCAACGACACGGTGCTGCTCATGGCCAGCGGCGCGTCCGGCGTCCGGCCCGAGGCGGACGCCTTCACGGCCGCGCTGCACGAGGTCTGCCACAGCCTGGCGCTGCAGCTGCTCGCCGACGCCGAGGGCGCGGACCACGAGATCGCGATCGAGGTCGTCCACGCCGCGAGCGAGGACGACGCGGTCGAGGTCGGACGCTCGGTGGCCCGCAGCAACCTGTTCAAGGCCGCGATCTTCGGCAAGGACCCCAACTGGGGCCGCATCCTGGCCTCGGTGGGCACGACGCAGGCCGCGTTCGACCCGGCCGATCTCGACGTCGCGCTCAACGGCGTCTGGGTCTGCCGCAACAGCGGGCCGGCCGAGTCGCCCGAGCTCGTCGACCTCGACCCGCGGCAGGTCGGCGTGACGATCGACCTCAAGGCCGGGGACGCGACGGCGACCATCTGGACCAACGACCTGACCCACGCGTACGTCCACGAGAACTCGGCGTACTCGACATGACGGAGCACGAGATGACGGACAGCAGCCCGTTCGGCACCGACCTGGAGGCCCAGGACGAGTGGAACCCCGGCGAGTGGAAGAAGGCGACCGCGAAGGCCGCCACCCTCGCCGAGGCGCTGCCGTGGCTGAAGAAGTACCACGGCAAGGTCGTCGTGGTGAAGTACGGCGGCAACGCCATGACCGACGACTCGCTCAAGCGCGCCTTCGCCGAGGACGTCGTGTTCCTGCGCCTGGCCGGCTTCAAGCCCGTCGTGGTGCACGGCGGCGGACCGCAGATCAGTGCGATGCTCGACAAGCTCGGCATCGAGAGCGAGTTCCGCGGCGGGCTGCGGGTCACCACGCCCGAGGCCATGGAGGTCGTCCGCATGGTGCTGACCGGCCAGGTCGGGCGTGAGCTCGTCGGCCTGCTGAACCAGCACGGCGACCTCGCGGTCGGCCTGTCCGGCGAGGACGGCGGCCTGTTCACCGCGCAGAAGACGATGCCCGTCGTCGACGGCGAGCCCGTGGACGTGGGCCTGGTCGGCGAGGTCGTCGGCGTGCGTCCCGAGGCCGTGCAGGACCTCATCGACGCCGGACGCATCCCGGTCGTCTCCACCGTGGCGCCGGACGCCGACGGCCAGGTGCACAACGTCAACGCCGACACCGCCGCCGCGGCGCTCGCCGTCGCGCTCGGGGCCGAGAAGCTGCTCGTGCTGACCGACGTCGAGGGCCTGTACGTCAACTGGCCCGAGAGCACCGACGTCATCGGCGAGATCTCGCCCGAGAACCTGGCCGAGGTCATCCCGACCCTGGCCAGCGGGATGATCCCGAAGATGACCGCCTGCCTCAAGGCGGTCGAGGGCGGCGTCACCGGCGCCACGGTCGTCGACGGCCGCGAGCCGCACGCCGTGCTGCTGGAGATCTTCACCGACGAGGGCGTCGGCACCCAGGTGCTGCCCGGTGCCCCCACGAAGGTCCGCAGCGCCCTGTACAAGACCTCGATGAAGAAGGACGACGCATGAGTGAGGGCACGTTCGCCGGCACCGCGCAGCAGACGACGAGCGCCGAGTGGCAGGAGCGCTACGCGGCGTCGCTGATGAACACCTTCGGCCCGCCGCAGCGCGTCCTGGTGCGCGGCGAGGGCCCGTACGTCTGGGACGTCGACGGCAACCGCTACCTCGACCTGCTCGGCGGCATCGCGGTCAACGTCCTGGGCCACGCGCACCCCGCGCTGGTGCAGGCCGTCACCGAGCAGCTGGGCACGCTCGGCCACGTCTCGAACTTCTTCACCACGTTCCCGCAGGTCGAGCTGGCCGAGCGCCTGCTCGAGCTGCTGGGAGGCGGCACCCGCACCGAGGGCCGGGTCTTCTTCACCTCCTCTGGCACCGAGGCCAACGAGGCCGCGTTCAAGGCCACCCGCCGCACCGGGCGCACCACGGTCGTCGTCGCCGACGGCGCCTTCCACGGACGCACGATGGGCGCGCTCGCGCTGACCGCCAAGACCGCGTACCGCGAGCCGTTCGAGCCGCTGCCCGGTGACGTCCGGCGCGTCCCGTACGGCGACGTCGCCGCGCTCGAGCCGGCGGTGGACGAGACGGTCGCCGCCGTGCTGCTGGAGCCCCTGCAGGGCGAGGCCGGCGTCGTCGTCCCGCCGGAGGGCTACCTCGAGGCCGCGCGCCGCGTCACGACCGAGCACGGGGCCCTGCTGTGGATCGACGAGGTCCAGACCGGCATGGGACGCACCGGCGACTGGTTCGCGCACACCGCCGCGGGGGTCGCCCCCGACCTCGTCACCGTCGCGAAGGGCCTGGGCGGAGGCGTGCCGATCGGGGCCTGCATCGGCCTGGGCGCCGCCGGCGACCTGCTCCAGCCGGGCAACCACGGGACGACGTTCGGCGGCAACCCCGTGGCCACGGCCGCCGGCCTCGCCGTCATCGCGGCGATAGAGTCCGAGGGCCTGCTCGAGAACGCGCGCGTCGTCGGCGACCAGCTGCGCGCCGACCTCGCCGCGCACCCGCTCGTCGCCGAGACCACCGGTCGCGGCCTGCTCGTCGGCATCGTCCTGCGCGAGCCGGTCGCCCCGCAGGTGGCCACGGCCGCCCTCGACGCCGGACTCATCGTCAACGCCGCCACCCCCGAGCGGCTGCGCCTCGCCCCGCCGCTCGTGCTGACCGCCGAGCAGGCGTCCGGCGCGGCGCGCACCCTCACGACCCTGCTGACGGAGGCCACGCCATGAGGCACTTCCTGCGCGACGACGACCTCAGCCCCGCCGAGCAGCGCGAGGTGCTCGAGCTGGCCCTGGCCATGAAGCGCGAGCCCTATGCCCGCAAGCCGCTCGCCGGCCCGCAGACGGTCGCGGTGCTGTTCGACAAGTCGTCCACCCGCACCCGCGTCTCGTTCGCCGTCGGCATCGCCGACCTGGGCGGCAACCCGCTGGTCATGGACTCCGGCACGACGCAGATCGGCCGCGGCGAGCCCGTCGCCGACACCGCGCGCGTGCTCGGCCGCATGACGTCCGCGATCGTCTGGCGCACCTACGCGCAGGCCGGTCTCGAGGAGATGGCGGCCCACGCCGGCGTCCCCGTCGTCAACGCGCTGAGCGACGACTTCCACCCGTGCCAGATCCTGGCCGACTGGCTCACCGTGCTCGAGCACAAGGGTGAGCTGGCCGGGCTGACCGTCGCCTACCTGGGCGCGGCGCCAACAACATGGGGCACTCGTACGTGCTGGGCGGCGCCACCGCCGGCATGCACGTGCGCGTCGGCGCGCCGTCGGGCTGACCAGCCGGACCCGGCGATCGTCGCGGACGCGCAGAAGGTGGCGGCCGGCACCGGCGGCTCGGTCGTCGTCACCGACGACCCCGCCGAGGCGCTCCGCGGCGCGGACGTCGTCATCACCGACACCTGGGTCTCGATGGGCCAGGAGGACGAGAAGGCCGAGCGGCTCGCGCTGTTCGGCGGGTACGCGGTGACCACCGAGGCGATGAGCCTGGCGAAGCCGGACGCGATCGTCCTGCACTGCCTGCCCGCCTACCGAGGGTTGGAGATCGCCGCGGACGTCATCGACGGCCCGCAGAGCGTCGTGTGGGACGAGGCGGAGAACCGGCTGCACGCGCAGAAGGCCGTCCTGGCCTGGCTGCTGGACCAGGCGTCCTGACGTGGCCGTCCCCACCACCAAGGCCGCCCGCCAGCAGCTGATCGTCGAGCTGCTCGGCCGCCACGCCGTGCGTTCGCAGGGCGACCTCGTGGCGCTGCTGGAGGCGCAGGGCGTCGTCGCCACCCCGTCGACCGTCTCGCGCGACCTGGTCGAGCTGGACGCCGTGCGCGTCCGCCGCGACGGGGGACTGGTCTACGCCGTCCCGGCCGAGGGCGGCGACGTGACCCCGCGTCCGGCGTCGACAGCCCCGCCTCCCAGGCCCGCCTTGCGCGGATCTGCCGCGAGGTGCTTGTGACCGCCGAGGCGTCGGCCAACCTCGTCGTCCTGCGCACCCCGCCCGGAGCCGCCCAGTACCTGGCCTCGGCCATCGACCATGCGACCCTCGGGGACGTCCTCGGCACCATCGCCGGCGACGACTCCGTCCTGCTCATCAGCCGCGACCCCGCGGGCGGCGAGGCCGTCGCCCAGCGGTTCACCGCCCTGGCCACGTCCCCGAAGGAGACCCCGTGACCGAGAACGACCAGACCCGCCTGTGGGGCGGCCGCTTCGCGTCCGGGCCGTCGCCCGAGCTGGTCGAGCTGTCGCGCTCCACCCACTTCGACTGGCGCCTGGCCCCCGTACGACCTGGCCGGTCGCGCGCGCCACGCCGCGTCCTGCACGCCGCCGGTCTGCTGACCGACGACGACCACCGCCGCCTGGTCGAGGGCATCGACGCGCTCGAGGCCGACGTCCGGTCCGGCGCGTTCGGGCCGCAGCCCGACGACGAGGACGTCCACACGGCCCTCGAGCGCGGCCTGCTCGAGCGTCTGGGGGCCGAGCTCGGCGGACGGCTGCGGGCCGGCCGCTCGCGCAACGACCAGGTTGCCACGCTCTTCCGCATGTACCTGCGCGACCACGGCCGGGCGATCTCGGCGCTCGTCACCGAGCTCGTCCAGGCGCTGGCCGACCAGGCCGAGCAGCACCTCGGCGTGGCCATGCCGGGCCGCACGCACCTGCAGCACGCCCAGCCCGTCCTGCTCAGCCACCACCTGCTGGCGCACGCCTGGCCGCTGGTGCGCGACTTGGACCGGCTGGCCGACTGGGACGCCCGGGTGGCCGCCGACTCGCCGTACGGCAGCGGGGCGCTGGCCGGGTCCTCGCTCGGCCTGGACCCCGAGAAGGTCGCCTCTGGCCTGGGCTTCAGCGGCTCCACCGCGAACTCGATCGACGGCACCGCCGCCCGTGACTTCGTCGCCGAGTTCGCCTTCGTCACCGCGATGATCGGCGTGGACGTCTCGCGGCTGGCCGAGGAGGTCATCCTCTGGAACACCAAGGAGTTCGACTTCGTGCGGCTGCACGACGGCTACTCCACCGGGTCGAGCATCATGCCGCAGAAGAAGAACCCCGACATCGCCGAGCTCGCCCGGGGCAAGGCCGGACGCGTGATCGGCAACCTGTCGGGCCTGCTCGCGACGCTCAAGGCGCTGCCGTTGGCCTACAACCGCGACCTGCAGGAGGACAAGGAGCCGGTCTTCGACTCGATCGACACGCTCGAGGTCCTGCTCCCGGCGTTCACCGGCATGGTCCGGACGCTCACGTTCAACACCGAGCGGATGGAGTCGCTGGCCCCGCAGGGCTTCGCGCTGGCGACCGACATCGCCGAGTGGCTGGTCAAGCAGGGCGTGCCGTTCCGCGTCGCGCACGAGCTGTCCGGCGCCTGCGTCCAGGAGTGCGAGCAGCGCGGCATCGAGCTGTGGGACCTGTCGGACGAGGACTTCGCCCGGCTCTCGCCGCACCTGACGCCCGGCGTCCGCGAGGTGCGTTGGAGCGTCGAGGGGCGTCCCCTGGCGTCGCGCGACGTCGCGCGCGGCAGCCGCCCCCCCGGCCGACTCACCCGACTGCCCCCCATAGAGAGGCTGAC
>NZ_JBNFNZ010000096.1:0-6832 GCF_057364525.1 Aeromicrobium sp. PFPM2_SD2 | reverse complement strand
CAGCAGCGCGTCGCGCAGCTGCAGCAGCAGGTCGAAGGGGCCGAGCAGCCGCACGCCTCGGGCGCGCGGGGGCCTCGCGCAGCGCGTCGACGTCGGCCGCGAGCATCGAACGTGCCTCGCCGTCGACCTCGACCGTCACCGCGTCGGCGGGCCAGTGGGTCGCGACGTCCTGGATGCGCGAGTCGAGGAAGCCGGCGACCTCGGCGGGCGTGGCCGGGCCGACCAGGTGCAGGTAGGCGCGGATCGGGTCCAGGTGCGGCGCCGCCGGCTGCGGGCCGGCCCAGCCGCGGATGCGCTCGAGCACCGGGGGAGAGGTGCGCGGGCGCAGCTCGAGCCCGGCCTGCAGCGCCGAGAGCCGGAACGGCTGCTCGTACAGGTGCGTGGTGCCGCACGGCCCGCACTCGCGCAGGTAGGGCTCGTCGACGCGTGCGGTCATAGCCGTGGAGACGTCGCCCTTCGGCATGGGGTGGTCGACGACCTCACGCATGAGCGTCGCGACCTTCGCGAGCGCGTCGGTGACCGGCACGTGCGCGGCCTTCAGCGGCTTGGCGGCGTCGAAGATGCGCTTGGCGGCGTCGCGCTCGCTGAGCGGGGCGGTGGCGGCGGCGACCTGGGCGACCTGCTCGCGGCGGTAGAGGGCCGGGGCGCCGCGCAGCGTCCAGAACCAGGACGGTGGAGCCGGGCGCCGGCTCGCAGCCGCGGATCGCGAGTGCCCACGGGGCACCGTCGGGCCCGGTGTCCTGGACGCCGAGGTCGAGCACGGCGGCGTCGGCGTGCACCCCGGTGCGCTCGAGCTGCTGGGCGTGCACGCGGTAGCGCAGCGCCTGGGCCCGGGTCACCTGCATGGAGAAGGTGTACCAGCCGGCGGCGACAGCCGTCACGGGTTCGTGCGGGAGGGAGCTTCATGCCTTCGGGTCGTGGGCACAGCCTCGACGCATGACGATGCGTCACACGCCACGCCCGGGTGCGGGAAGCAACCGCGAGGGGAGCGCGTTGCCCCAGGTATGCGCCTGTCCGTGCTCGACCTCGTGCCCGTCCGCTCCGACCAGACCTCCGCCGACGCCGTCGCGGCCACCGTCCGCCTCGCGCAGGCCGCGGACGCCGCCGGGTTCGAGCGCTACTGGGTCGCCGAGCACCACAACATGGCCGCCGTCGCCGCCACGTCCCCGCCGGTGATGATCGGCATCCTCGGCGCGCAGACCGACCGCATCCGGCTCGGCTCGGGCGGCGTGATGCTGCCCAACCACGCGCCGCTGGCCGTGGCCGAGCAGTTCGCGCTGCTCGAGGCCGCCTACCCCGGCCGCATCCGAGCCTGGGCATGCCGGCCGCGCCCGGCTCGGACCCGGTCACGTCCATGGCCCTGCGCGGTGCCGCGGGCCGCGACGACACCGACGTCCACCAGTTCCCGCAGTACCTCGACGACGTCGTGGCGCTCATGGGCACCGAGGGCGTCCGCGTGCCGGTGCCGCGCCAGCAGTACGTCCTCAAGGCGACGCCCGCCGCGGCCAGCGAGCCGCGCATGTGGCTGCTCGGCTCGTCCATGTACTCCGCCGAGCTGGCCGCCGAGAAGGGCCTGCCGTACGTGTTCGCGCACCACTTCTCCGGCCACGGCACCGCCGAGGCGCTCGCCTACTACCGCGAGAACTTCCGGCCCAGCGACCTGTGCGCCGAGCCCACCACCTTCCTCACCGTGAACGCCGTGGTGGCGCCGACGCACGAGGAGGCCGAGGCCCTCGCCCTGCCGCAGATGCGCCAGATGGCCCGGCTGCGCACCGGGCAGCCGTTCGGGCCGCTCGAGCTGGTCGAGGACGCCCAGGCCGAGCCGCTGCACCCCCAGCTCATGGAGCTCGTGACGTCGGGCATCGGCCGGGCGGTCGTCGGGCGAGCCGGGCGAGGCCGCGGACGAGATCCGCGCGCTGGCGGACCAGTTCGGCGTCGACGAGGTCATGCTGCACCCGGTCGCGTCCGCGCACCGCGGCGGCGACGCCCGCGCGTCCGAGGCTCGCGAGCAGACGCTGACGCTGCTCGCCAAGGAGCTGCTGGGCTAGTCCGCCTGCTGCGCCGAGCGCTCCTGCTCCAGGCGGGCGTGCTCGGCGCGCAGCGCGATGGTGGTGCCGGTGACGACCGCGCCCACCATGAGGCAGCCCAGGCCGCAGATCGCGGCGACGCCACCGAGAGCGAGCAACGCGACCAGCGCCTCGTCCTCAGCGCGGCTCCATCCCGTCCCGGCGAGGAGGAGTGCGACCAGGAGGACGAACCCTCCGATCGCGAACCACTCACTGGCCTCGGTGCGGTCGCCGGGGACGGTCGTGCTCGCGGGCTCGCTGCTCATGGCGCGACCCTAGGCCGGGCCGGACGTCCGTGGGGCGGAAACGCCGCTGACCGGTCGGGCGAGTGTTCGCCGGACGTTCACCGGTCGGCTCTCGTCCCGGTCACCGCCGCGCCGCCAGGCGAGCACGAGCGCAGCCGGATCAGGACGTCGAACTTGTGCGTGTTGCGCAGCGGCGCCAGCGCGCCGTCCAGCAGCGCCTGCCAGGAGCCGGGCGCGAGGTTCGTGCCCGCGTGGCCCAGCGTCACGAGCACCAGGCCGAGCACCGCCCCGGCCAGCAGGAAGCGTCCCACCGGGTTGTCGCGCCGGGCCAGGCCGTAGAAGCCGAGGGCGACCACGACGACGGAGCTGACGATGACGTACGACTGGCTCACGAGCTGGTTGCCGGCCACGAGGTTGCCGTCGAGGTACGGGATCCAGTTGGTCGTGCCGCGCAGCGCGTCGTACGCCGTGGCGACGCCGGTCGTGGTGGAGGCGCTCTCGATGAAGTCCAGGAACGGCGGGCTGTAGCGGCCCAGCAGCAGGAGCGGACCGATCCACCACAGCGTGCCGAGCAGCACCAGCGGCGGCCACCAGCGGATCATCGCGCGGCGCTGCGGCGACGGGGACGCCATGAGCAGCCACAGCGCGCCCAGCGGGACGACGGCGAACGTGGCGACGGCGTTGACGCCGCCCACCGCGGCGACGGCGAGGGCCGACAGGGCGGCATGGAACGCCGGCCGGGACGAGCGCAGACCCAGCACGAGCGGCACCAGCACCCAGGGGGCCAGGGCCGAGGGCCACACCTCGACCGAGCTGGTGCCGATCAACGTCAGGATGCGCGGCGACAGCGCGAACGCCAGGCCGCCGAGCACGCGCGCCCACGGCGTCCCGATGCCCAGGGCGCCGGCGAGCTTGACCACGCCCAGGAAGGCGACGACGAGCAGCAGCGACCACCAGGCCCGCTGCACCACCCAGCCCGGCACGTGCGCGAGGTCGGCGAGCCAGAAGAACGGCCCCATGGGGAACAGGTAGCCGTAGGCCTGGTTCTGCACCTGCCCCAGCGAGCCGTCCGGGTCCCACAGGCTCAGCGCCCGGGCCAGGAAGCCACCGGGGTCGATGACGAGGTCGGCCTTGGTGTCGGCGACGAGCATGCGGGGGGCCTGCACGAACGCGACGGCGGCGAGCACCATGCTCACCGCCGCCAGTCGCAGTCGCCAGGCGGTGACCCTCATCGCTTCCTCAGCACGACGGCGAGGTTCCAGGTGACGAGCTCGCGCAGCACCGGCACGCGCAGCACCCACCACGACCAGCGCGGCAGGTAGCGCGGCACGACGGCCAGGACGTCGGCCTCGGTCTGGGTGCGGGCCCAGCGCTGGCCGGCCGCCGCCGTCACGGCGAACAACGACTCGCCGTAGACGTTCTTGGGCGGGTGGCCGTGCCTGCGCTCGTAGCGACGCGCGGCGTACCGGCCGCCCAGGAAGTGCCAGGGCGCCGTCTCGTGCCCGCCCCACGGGCCGAACCACAGCGTGTACGACAGGAAGACCAGGCCGCCCGGCTTGGTCACGCGCACCATCTCGTCGGCCATCTGCCACGGCTTGTCGACGTGCTCGAGGACGTTCGAGGAGTAGGTGACGTCGAAGCTGGCGTCGCGGAAGGGCAGCTCCATGCCCGAGCCGAGCACCGTGCCCGGCTCCGGCTCGGACGCCGCCGACAGCTCGCCCAGGTCGGCGTCCAGCGGGGTGTAGCGCGCCCCGGCGGCGCGGAAGGCGCGGGCGAAGTAGCCCGGTCCGCCGCCGACGTCCAGGACGTGCGCGCCCTCGAGCGTCCCGTACGCCGCGAGCTGCTGCACGGAGTCCTCGGCCAGCGTGCCGTAGAAGTGGGCGGGGTCGGTCTGCTCGACGCGGAAGGCCCGGAAGAGCTTCACGGACCGCGCGAGGTCCGGGGAGAAGGCGTCGGGCACGCGGGAACGATACATGAGACCCACCACACACCGACTGTTACAGTTGAACTGTCATCCGTGGCGTGATCTCGGCCACGACGCTCGCCCCGGAGGCCCACGTGCACGTCCTGTTCGCCAACTGGCGCGACACCAGCAACCCCGAGGGCGGCGGCTCCGAGCGGTACGTCGAGGCGATGGCCCGGGGCCTGGTGCAGCGGGGCCACACGGTGACCATCGCCTGCGCCGAGTACCCCGGTGCCGCCCGCGACGAGGTCGTCGACGGCGTCCGGTTCGTGCGCCGCGGCACCAAGCTCAGCATCTACGTGCGCGTCCTGCTGCGCCTGCTGCTCGGGCTCTACGGCAAGGTCGACCACGTCGTCGACGTGCAGAACGGCCTGCCGTTCTTCACCCGCCTGGCCACCCGCAAGCCGGTCACCGTCCTGGTGCACCACGTGCACCGCGAGCAGTGGCCGGTGGTCTACCCCGGCCTGACCGGACGCATCGGCTGGTTCATCGAGTCACGCGTCGCGCCGCTGCTCTACCGCCGCTCTCAGTACGTCACGGTCTCGCAGGCCTCGTGCGACGAGCTCGTCGAGCTGGGCGTCGACCGCGAGCGCATCGCGATCGTCCACAACGGCACCGAGCCGGCCCCCGAGGTCGCGGTGACCCGCTCCCCCACGCCCCGGCTGTGCGTGGTCGGCCGGCTGGTCCCGCACAAGCAGGTGGAGCACGCCATCGACGTCGTCGACCGGCTCACCGCGGAGTTCCCCGACCTCGAGCTGGACGTCGTCGGAGACGGCTGGTGGCACGACGAGCTCGACGCCTACGCGCGCGAGCGCGGCCTGCGCGACCGGGTGCACCTGCTCGGCTTCGTCGACGAGCGCACCAAGCACGAGGTCTACGCCCGCGCCTGGGCGATGCTGCTGCCCTCGCTCAAGGAGGGCTGGGGCATCGTCATCGGCGAGGCCGGCGTCCACGGCACGCCGACCCTCGCCTACCGCGAGGCCGGCGGCCCGACCGAGTCGATCGACCACAAGGACTCCGGCGTCCTGGTCGACACCGTCGCCGAGCTGGCCGACGAGACCGGCGCCGTGCTGCGTGACGCCGAGTGGCGCGCGTTCCTCGGGGCCGGGGCGCACCGCAAGGCCGAGCGGTACTCCTGGACCGCCGCCCAGGCCGGGTTCGCGACCGTCCTCGGACTCTGACCGCCCGTCCCGCGGGGACGACGAAGGGCCCGGAACCTCAGGTTCCGGGCCCTTCGTCCGCGCGGTGGCGCGAGGTCAGCTAGTTCGAGCCGTAGTTCACGGTGCTGGTGGAGCTGATGGGCTCTTCGCCCGCCGACTGCTGGGACTGCACGATGCCGACGGCCGTCGCGGTGGCGAGCGCCCCGCCGCCGATCAGGCAGCCGATGGTGATCAGGATTCCGTTCACGTCTTTGTCCCTCCTCAAGAACTACGCAAGAGTAACAGTAGCGCACGTCACAAGGCGTGCGCTTCGTCACGAAAGTTCACGGACGTGTCACGAGCCCCAGAGCCAGCCCGTAGTGTGGCCCCCATCATGCGAACCGAGGTCAGGTCCGGAGAGCTGCGCGGCCTCCTCACCACCGCCCGTCCGCGGCAGTGGTCCAAGAACGCCCTCGTGCTCGTGGCCCCGCTCGCTGGCGGCGTGCTGCTGGAGTCCACGGTCATCGCCTCGGTCGTCGCGGCGTTCGTCGCCTTCGTCATGGCGTCCGCGTCGATCTACCTGGTCAACGACACGCTCGACCGCGAGGCCGACCGGCTGCACCCGGTCAAGCGTCACCGCCCGGTCGCGGCCGGACAGGTCCGGCCGCAGGTCGCGCTCGCCACCGCCGCCGTGCTCGGGCTGGGCTCGGTCGTCCTGGCCGCGGCCGTCGACCTCGACCTGCTCGCCACGGTCGCCGTCTACCTCGTGCTGCAGCTGGCCTACGCGCTGTGGCTCAAGCACGTCGCCGTGCTCGACATCGCCATCGTGTCGTCCGGCTTCCTGCTGCGCGCCATCGCCGGCGGCGTCGCCGCGGACGTGCCGCTGTCGCAGTGGTTCCTGCTGGTGGCGGCGTTCGGCTCGCTGTTCATGGTCGCCGGCAAGCGCTACTCCGAGCTCATGACGCTCGGGGCGGCCGGCGGCACGCGGCGGTCGCTGAACGACTACTCCGACTCCTACCTGCGCTTCGTCTGGAGCCTGGCCGCGGCCGTCGCCGTCACCGCGTACAGCCTGTGGGCCTTCGAGCTCGTCCCGACCGGCCACGTCAACTGGCAGGCCATCTCCATCGCGCCGTTCGTCGTCGGCATCCTGCGCTACGCGGTCGACGTCGACCGCGGCCTGGCCGGCGAGCCCGAGGACGCCGTGGCGCGCGACCGCGTGCTGCAGCTCGTCGGCCTGGTCTGGGTCGTCCTGTTCGCCCTGGGGGTCTACGCATGAGCACGCAGCCGCTGCACGGATGGGGTCGCACGAGTCCGTCGGCCGCCCACGTCACGCGAGCGGCCGACGAGGACGCCCTGCGAAGCACCGTCGCCGCCGCCGGCGACCGGGGGCCCTCGTCGACGCGGTCGACGCCTACGCCG
>NZ_JBNFNZ010000095.1:0-6882 GCF_057364525.1 Aeromicrobium sp. PFPM2_SD2 | reverse complement strand
CGACGTCGGCCGGCCCCGCCGGCGAGCAGCGCCGCCACGGCACCGAGGGGCCGCCGCCGGCAGCACCACGGTCAGCAGCAGGCTGCTCAGCACGACCTCGAGGCAGAACAGGCCCAGGCTGGCCAAGAAGATGCCCGGCCGCAGCAGCGGGACGTGCCGCAGCACGGTCTGCCAGAACCCCAGGCCCCACCGGGTCATCTGGCGCACGTAGTCGCCGAGCGTGTCCGGGTCCTGGGTGTAGGCCTTGGCGGCCCGCGGGTCGAAGGCGATGCGCCCGAGTCCCTTGGTGTGGATCTCGAACGTCATGTTGTAGTCCTCGATCGCCAGGCCGGGCGCCGCGATGTCGACCTGGTCGAGGATCGAGGTGCGGTACATGCTGGCGAACCCCGGCACGATCGTCACGACGTTCGCGCGCGACGCCGCCTGGCCGAACTTGTGCAGCGTCTGCACTGCCAGGTACGTCCGCTCGCGGTGGGCCACCAGGACACGGCCGACCCGGGTGGACGCCGGCGTGTCGAGCAGCGTGGTGGCGCGTCCGGCCACGGCGACGACACCCGGCTCGAACAGCGGCAGCCCGGTATCGAGGTAGTCGGGGGCGGGCCGGCTGTCGGCGTCCAGCAGCATGACCACCTCGAACCGCTCGGCCAGCTCGAAGTGCTCGATGCCGGCCACCAGCGCGCCGGCCTTGCCACGGTTGGGCCACAGGTCCATCACGTGCGCGCCATGCGCGCGGACGACCTCGACGGTGCCGTCGGACGAGGCGTCGGAGACGACGAAGACCTGGTCGGCGCCGACGAGGCCGGCGGCGGCCTCGATCGTCCCGGCGATGACGGCCTCCTCGTCGTGCGCGGCCACGAGCACGGCGACGTCGCGGGCGGTGAGGCCGGAGCCCCGAGCGCCCTCGTGCCGTCCGGGGTGGTGCGAGCGGGCGGCGAGCCGGGCGATCCCGACGAGCGCCCAGCACAGGGTCGACAGACCGAGCATGAGGACGGCGGTGACGAGCAGCCAGGCCATGGCGCGTCCTTCCGAGAGGCGGTCAGCTGCCGACGCTGCCACGGACGGTGTTCAGGAGCAAGACGTTTTGTCCGCCGGAATCCTGCGGGTTCTTGCGGGTCGCATCGGCACCCCGCAACCGCCCCGCAACGGGTCCTTCGGACTAGTCCCGCAGCGTTCTCCGCAACGCGTGGACGGCCCCCGGGTGCCGGGAGAGCGTGATGCCTGGGTCCGGCGCCTCACCCCCTCGGGGCACCGCTCCCCCTCCCACCAGCAGAAGGAGTACGACATGACCGCGACCGCCCCGCTCCCGTCGACCCGGACGGTTCCCACCGAGCCCGCTCCCACGCCGATCCCCGTGCCGGACCCGGTGACGCTCGCCGCTCCGGCCGTCTTCACCCACGACGTCGCGATCGTGGGGCTGGGCTACGTCGGCCTCCCCACCGCGCTGGCCTACCACCACGCGGGCCGCTCCGTCCTGGCGCTGGACGTCTCCGAGCGCCGGCTCGACGACATCGCCAACGGCGCCGTCGACGCGATCGCCAGCGACCGCGACCGGCTGACCGACGCGCTGGAGTCCACCCGCTTCGAGCTCACCTCCGACGTCGACCGGCTGAGCACCGCCCGCGCCGTCATCATCTGCGTCCCGACGCCGGTCGACGCCCACCTCGTCCCCGACCTGGGCATCCTCGGGTCGGCCTGCGCGACCGTCGCCGCCCACGCGGTGCCCGGCCAGCTGGTCGTGCTGACCTCCACCACCTACGTGGGCTGCACCGCCGAGCTGCTCGGCCAGCCGCTGGCCGAGCGCGGGCTCGTCGTCGGCGAGGACGTCCACCTGGCCTTCAGCGCCGAGCGCATCGACCCCGGCAGCACCGTCGTCGCCCAGGAGCAGGTGCCCCGGGTCGTCGGTGGCGCCACGCCCGAGTGCCTGGAGCGGGCCGTCGACCTGCTCGCCGGGTACGCAGACTCGGTGCACCCGGTGCCGTGCCTGGAGACCGCGGAGATGTCCAAGCTCTTGGAGAACACGTTTCGCGCCGTCAACATCGCCCTCGCCAACGAGTTCGCCGACGTCTGCACCGACCTGGGGCTCGACGTCGTGGACGTGATCGGCGCCGCCGCCACCAAGCCGTACGGCTTCATGCCGTTCTGGCCCGGGCCGGCGTCGGCGGCCACTGCATCCCCTGCGACCCGCACTACCTGCTGTGGCAGCTGCGCCGCAGCGGCGTCGAGGTGCCGGTCATGGACGCCGCGATGCACCAGATCGCCGCGCGCCCCGGCCGCGTCGTGGAGCGGGTCCGCAAGGTGCTGTCCGACCGCGGGCTCGGCCTGGGCGGCGCCCGCGTCCTGGTGATGGGCGTGGCGTACAAGCCCGGCGTCGCGGACCTGCGCGAGTCGCCGGCCCTGGAGATCATGGAGATGCTGCGCCGCGAGGGTGCCGAGGTCGGGTTCGTCGACCCCTACATCGACAGCGCGCGGCTGCCCGACGGCACCCAGCTGCAGGGGGTGAGCGACCCGCGCGGCTTCCAGCCGACGCTCGTCCTGGTGCACACCGCGCACCCCGGGATGGACGTGTCGTGGATGACGCCGCACCAGCTCGTGCTCGACGCCACCTTCCGCATCGCGGTGCCGGCCGAGCGGGTGACCCTGTGAACGCCGCGGCGCCCACGCGCACCCTGGTGACCGGCGGGGCCGGCTTCGTCGGCAGCCACCTCGTGGAGCTGCTGCTGGCCCGCGGCGACGAGGTCGTCGTCCTGGACGACCTGTCGACCGGGCGGCTGTCCAACCTCGACGCCGTGGCCAACCACGGCCGGCTGGGGTTCGTGCACGGTTCGATCCTGGACCGCACCCTCGTCGAGCGGCTCACCCGCGGCGTCGACCGGGTCTTCCACCTGGCCGCCCTCGTCGGCGTCGACCTCGTCGTCACCCAGCCGCTGCGCGGCCTGCGGACGAACATCCACGGCACCGAGAACGTCCTGGAGTGCGCGCTCGACGCCCGCGTCCCGGTGCTGCTGGTCTCCACGAGCGAGATCTACGGCAAGAACACGTCCGACCGGCTGCACGAGGACTCCGACCGCGTGCTCGGCTCCCCGCTGCTCTCGCGCTGGACGTACGCCGCGGCCAAGGGCGTCGACGAGGCCTTCGCCCACGCCTACTGGAAGCAGCAGAGCCTGCAGGTGACGATCGTGCGGCTGTTCAACACGGTCGGTCCGCGCCAGGTCGGCCACTACGGCATGGTCGTGCCCCGGCTGGTCGAGCAGGCCCTGCGCGGCGCCCCGCTCACCGTCCACGGCGACGGCCAGCAGACGCGCTGCTTCTCCTACGTCGGCGACGTCGTCCCGGCCATGGTGGACATCGCCGAGGACGAGCGGGCCGTCGGCCAGGCGTTCAACCTCGGCGGCGCCGAGGAAGTCAGCATCCTCGACCTCGCCCGGCGGATCCTGCGCGTCACCGGCAGCAGCAGCACCGTGCGGATGGTGCCGTACTCCGAGGCCTACGCCCCCGGGTACGAGGACATGCGCCGCCGCGTCCCGGACAACACCAAGGCCCAGCAGCTGGTCGGCTTCGTCCCGCGCACGCCGCTGGACGAGGTCATCGCCCGGGTCGCGCGCGACCTGCGGGAGCGGTCCGAGGACGAGCTGTCCCTCGTGCTGCCGGCCGAGGCGGTCTGACGTGTGCGGCATCGTCGCGGGCCGCACGAGCGGACCCGTCAGCGGCACCCTCACCGAGGCGCTGGCGCGGCTGGAGTACCGCGGCTACGACTCGGTCGGGGTGGCCGTGGCCGACCCGGACGGCGTCCTGGAGGTGCGCCGCACCACCGGACGGGTCGAGACGCTCGTCGACCGCCTGGCGGCCGGACCCTTGGCGGGGGCCGTCGGGATCGGTCACACGCGCTGGGCCACGCACGGCGCGGTCACCGAGCACAACGCCCACCCCCACGTGGACTGCTCGGGCCGGCTGGCCGTCGTGCACAACGGCATCATCACCAACGCCGACGTGCTGCGGGCCGGGCTGCGCGAGCGCGGCCACGCGATCGCGTCCGACGTCGACAGCGAGGTGGTCGTCCACCTCGTGGAGGAGGCGCTCGGCACCGGCCTGGTCGCCGCCGTCGAGTCCGCGGTCGAGCAGCTGGTGGGCACCTGGGCGATCGCCGTCCTGGACGCGGGCACGGGCGAGCTCGTCGCCACCAGCCACGGCTCGCCGCTGGTGCTGGCCCAAGGCCCCGGCGGCACCTACGTCGCCAGCGACGTCGCCGCCCTGGCCCCCTGGATCGACGACTTCCAGGTGCTCGAGGACGACCACGTGGTGACCGTCGTCGAGCCGGCCGCCTGGCGCCGGGACGGGCGCCCCGTCGAGCCGCCCGCGCTGCGCGACTGCACCATCTCGGTCGCCGAGCTCAGCCGCGAGCTGTACGCGGACTTCATGAGCAAGGAGATCGACGAGCAGCCGCTCGTGGCGACCCGCGTCCTGGAGTCGTGGGCCGACACGGCGGCGGACGGGTCGCTGTGGGACGCGTCCGGCCTGCCCGACTTCGGCCGGGTGGCGGTCCTGGGCTGCGGGACGTCACTCAACGCCGGTCGCGCCGTGGCCGGCGTCCTCGGCCGCATCGCCGGGGTGCCGACGCAGGCCGTCGTGGCCAGCGAAGCGGACGACTGGGTGGTGGAGCCCGACACGCTCGTGCTCGCCTTCAGCCAGTCCGGCGAGACCGCGGACGTGCTGCGCGCCCTGGACCGGGTGGAGCAGCTCGGGGTCCCGGTCGTGGCCGTGACGAACTCGGCCTGGTCGGCGCTCGGGCGCCGGGCGGACCTGGTGATGTCGTGCCACGCCGGCCCCGAGGTGGGCGTGGCCGCGACCAAGACGTACACCGCCCAGGTGCTCACCGCGACCTGCCTGGCCGTGGCCGCGTGCGTCGGGACGAGCCGCCTGGCCCGCTCGACCGGACGCGCGCTGGTGAGCGACCTGCGCCGCGTCCCGGACCTGGTCGCCCAGGCGATCGGCGTCGCCCACCAGGCGGTGCCCACGATCGCGGCCCGCACGTCGACGCGTCCGGGTTCCTGTTCCTGGGCCGCGGCATCGCCCGCAGCTACGCCGACGAGGGTGCGCTCAAGCTCAAGGAGCTCAGCTACCTGTGGGCCGAGAGCCACGCGTCCGGCGAGCTCAAGCACGGACCGCTGGCCCTGGTCGAGGCCGGGACCCCGGTGGTCGCGGTCGACGACGGCTCGGACCGGATGCGGGCGAGCCTGGCCGAGGTCCGCGCCCGCGGCGGCGAGGTCATCGACATCGGCGGCCCGGGGTCGGCCGTCCCCGCCCTCGGCGGCGCCGGCGTCATCCCCGGCATCGACTGGTGCGGGCCGTTCGAGTCGGTGATGGCCATGCAGGTGCTGGCCCGCCACGTGGCCGTCCTGCGCGGGCGCGACATCGACAAGCCCGCGCAACCTGGCCAAGTCGGTGACGGTCGAGTGAGCGCGCCCGGCCGCACCGCCGACCACGCCGCGACGCCCGTCCCGGCGGCCTCGGGGCCGGTGTCTGCTGGCCGTGCTCACCACGCTCGCCGTCGTGGCGGGGGTACTGGCTTGGGCGGCCAGCTCCCCGGCCCCCGGCGCGACCCGTCCGCTGACGGTCGTGAGCCTGACCTTCGACGACGGCAACGCCGACCAGGCCCAGGCGGCGGCGATCCTGCAGGAGCAGGGGCTGCGCGGCACGTTCTACGTGCCGTCGGGCTTCGTCGGCGCCCCCGGCTACCTGACGCTGGCCCAGGTCAAGGGCTTGCAGACGGCCGGGCACGAGGTCGGCGGCCACACCATCAACCACCCCGACCTCACGACCGTGAGCGCGGCGGAGAAGTCGCGGCAGGTCTGCGGCGACCGCGCGTGGCTCCTCGCGCAGGGCCTGCAGGTGCGCAGCTTCGCCTACCCGTTCGCCAGCCTCGACGCGGCGACCAAGCAGGTCGTCGCCGACTGCGGGTACAACAGCGCGCGCGGCCTGGGCGACCTGCGCACCGGACGTCCCGGCGACGAGTGCGCGGGCTGCCCGCGGGCCGAGACCATCGGGCCGGCGGACGCGTTCGAGACCCGCGCTCCCTCCCAGGTGGAGTCCGACTGGGGGCTGGCCGACCTGCAGCGCGTCGTCACCAACGCCGAGGAGACCGGCGGCTGGACGCAGCTGACGTTCCACCACGTGTGCGCGTCCGGCTGCGAGATCAACGTGACGCCGACGGTGCTGCGTCAGTTCGCCACCTGGCTGAAACCGCGCGCCGCCACCCGGAACACCGTCGTCCGGACCGTCGGCGACGTCGTCGGCGGGGCGGTGAAGCCGGCCGTGCAGCCGACGACGAACCCGCCGCTCGAGCCGGGCGTCAACGGCGTCGTCAACCCCGGCCTGGAGCAGCTGGACGCGTCCGGCGACCCGACGTGCTGGATGCGCGGCGGCTACGGCACCAACACCGCCACGCTCGACACGTCCGCCGGCCGCACCGGCCAGCGCGGCGGACGGGTGACGGTCAGCGGGTACGCCGACGGCGACGCCAAGTGGCTGCCGCGCTTCGACCTCGGCGACTGCACGCCGACGGTCGCGGCGGGCCACGCCTACTCGCTGCGGTCCTGGTACCGCTCGAGCGCCGTCACGCAGTTCGCGGTCTACCTGCGCGACGAGGTGGGCACGTGGCGGTACTGGACGTCCAGCCCCTGGTTCGCGGCCGCCTCGAGCTGGACCGCCGCGGAGTGGACGACGCCGGAGCTGCCGGCGGGGTCGACCGGGATCAGCTTCGGGCTCAACCTGTTCTCGAACGGCATGCTGGAGACCGACGACGTCGCGGTCTACGACGCGGTCGGGGCGCCGTCGGCGCAGGGCACCAGCGCGCGGACGCCCGCGGACGCGCCGTCCCTGACGGCG
>NZ_JBNFNZ010000094.1:0-6905 GCF_057364525.1 Aeromicrobium sp. PFPM2_SD2 | reverse complement strand
GGGGCGCGGCAACCCGGGCGGCCGCGCCCGGCCCGCCGTACTGTCTGGCCATGGACCTGCCCGTCATGCCGCCCGTCCGCCCGATGCTCGCCAAGTCGGTCAAGGGGGTGCCCGCCGCCGACGCCGTCGACGGCGGCCTGCTGTACGAGCCCAAGTGGGACGGCTTCCGCTGCCTGGTCTTCCGTGACGGCGACGAGGTCGAGCTGATGAGCCGCTCGACCAAGCCGCTGACCCGCTACTTCCCGGACGTCGTCGCGGCGGTCAAGGCCCAGCTGCCCGAGCGCTGCGTCGTCGACGGCGAGATCGTCACGATCGTGGGGGACCGGCTGGACTTCGACACGCTGAGCCAGCGCATCCACCCGGCCGCCTCCCGGGTGAGCCTGCTGGCCGAGCAGACGCCGGCGTCGCTGGTCGTGTTCGACCTGCTCGCGGTCGGCGACGAGGCGTGGGACGCGCGTCCGTTCGCCGAGCGGCGCGAGCGGCTCGAGCAGGAGCTGGCCGGCGTCCAGGCCCCCGTGCACCTGACTCGCACGACGACGGACGCCGCCACCGCCGCGGACTGGTTCTCGCACTTCGAGGGCGCCGGGCTCGACGGCGTCGTCGCCAAGCCGCTCGCCCGACCGTACGAGCAGAACGCCCGGGTGATGCTGAAGATCAAGCACGCGCGCACCGCCGACGTGGTGCTGGCCGGCTACCGGCTGCACAAGACGTCCACCGAGGAGCGCCCGCTGCTCGGCTCGATGCTGCTCGGCCTGTACGACGACGACGGCGCCCTGCAGCACGTGGGCGTGTGCGGCTCGTTCACCGAGACGCGCCGCGCCGAGCTGCACGACGAGCTGCAGGAGCTGCGGGTCGGCCTGGACGAGCACCCGTGGGCCCGCTGGCAGTCGGCCGAGGCCCAGGCGTCCGGACGGCTGCCGGGCGGGCAGAGCCGCTGGAGCGGCGGCAAGGACCTGTCGTTCGTCCCGCTGGCTCCCACGCGGGTGCTCGAGGTCGGCTACGAGCACATGGAGGGCGACCGCTTCCGGCACCTGGCCCAGTTCAAGCGCTGGCGGCCGGACCGGGAGCCGCGGTCGTGCACGTACGCCCAGCTCGAGGAGGTCGTGTCCTACGACCTGGCCGACGTGCTCACCGGGCGGTAGGGCCGACCCGAGCCCGACCGTCGGGCCCTAGGAGTCCTCGCCCAGGCGGCGCAGCTGCTCGAGCAGGACGTGCGTGGAGGCGGCCTCCGCGCGGTCGCGGACGTCGCTGACCAGGTCGCGCGGCAGGTCGTTCATCGAGCGGACCTCGGCGTGCAGCATCTCCATCGTCGAGTCCAGCGTCGCCGCGGTCTCCGCCGCGTCCTTGAGGCCGCCGAGCAGGTTCTCGGGCACCGCGTCGCGGTACTTGTAGTAGATCTTGTGCTCGAGGCTGGCCCAGAAGTCCATCGCGATGGTGCGCAGCTGCACCTCGACCGTCACCGGCACGACGCCGTCGGACAGGAACACCGGCACCTCGACGAGCACGTGCAGGCTGCGGTAGCCGTTCGGCTTGGGCTCGGCGATGTAGTCGCGGACGTCGACGATGCGCACGTCGTCCTGCGAGGTCAGCATGTCGAAGACGTGGTAGACGTCCGAGACGAAGCTGCAGGTCACGCGGACGCCGGCGATGTCGGTGATGCTCTCGCGGATCGCCTCGAAGGTGATCGGGCAGCCCTTGCGCTGGGCCTTCTCGAGCAGGCTCTCGGGGGCCTTGAGCCGCGACGCGAGGTGCTCGATCGGGTTGTAGTCGTGCAGGTGGGCGAACTCGTCGCGCAGGATGTTCAGCTTCGTGACGACCTGCTCCATGCCGAACTTGTAGCGCATCATGAAGCGGGTGAACTCCTGGCGCAGCTCGCGCAGGTGCTCGGCGTCGACGTGCTCGGAGAGGGAGCCGTCCAGGACCTCGGCCGGGAGCTCGAGGCCCGGGTCGGTGGATGCGTCGGAAGCCACACGGACACCGTACGCGACGCCACCCACCACGCCCGTCGAGCCGCGGCCGCCCGGTCGACCGCGCGCGGCTAGGCTGACCGCCGTGCAGGTGATCACCACGCTCCAGCCCTACACCGACGACCTCGGCAACCGCATCGAGTACGACGGCGAGCCGTTCCCCGTGAAGGTCACCTTCTACGGCGGCGGCAACGTCCTGACCGTGGCCAGTCCCGCCCGGATGCCCAACCTCCGCGTCCAGTTCGACGGCGACGGCGGACGGGCCGAGATCGGCGCCAGCAAGGGCGTCACGCTGCGGGCGCAGATCCGCGTCGGCGGTGGGTCCACCGTCAAGATCGGCTCCCACGTCTCGTCCACCACGACGGCGACGATCAGCGCCGTCGAGGGCGCGACCGTCACCATCGGCCACGACGTGATGATGGCGAGCGACGTGCAGGTGCGCAGCGACGACGGCCACGCCATCTACGACGTCCGCAGCGGCCGGCGGGTCAACCACGCCCGCGACATCCGCGTCGGCCCGCACGTGTGGCTCGGCCTGCGCTCGGTCGTGCTGGGCGGCGCCCGCATCGGCCGGGGCAGCGTCATCGGGCTGGGCGCGATCGTCACCAGGGACGTGCCCAACAACTGCATCGCCGTCGGCTCGCCGGCGAAGGTCGTGCGGCGCGACATCGCCTGGGAGCGCCCGCACCTCTCGCTCGACAAGCGCGACAAGACGAGCTGGCCCGAGGAGCAGCGCAGCCGCTACTGGGACCTGACGAAGGAGGCCGCGGTGGTCGAGCGGCCCTCCCTCGCGCGCCGTGTGGTGCGCCGCCTGCGCCGCTCGTGACGCAGACCTCCCGGCCGGGTCCGGCCAGCCGGCTCAACCCCCGGGCGGACGTGCCGATGGGGGTGCGGTGACCATCCACCTGGACGCGGCGTCCATGCGCATCGAGCTCGGTGTCGTGCTCGTGACGACGCTCGTGCTGTTCTACGGGGTCACCTACCGCTCCACCCGCTCGCGCTACGCCGGCCTGTGGTGCCTGGCCCTGCTCGCGGTCGCCGCCGGCACGCTGGCCTACCTGGGCACGGACACGTCGCTCATGGCCTGGACCACCCCGCTCGGCAGCGCCCTGACCGTGCTCGGGTCGGCCCTCATCTGGCAGGCCGCCCGGACGCTCGACGGCGCCGCCGGCGACCCCTGGCTCCCGACCGTCGCCGCGACCGTGGCCGTCCCGGTCGCCTCCCTCGCGGACGACCCCGGCACCGACGCCTGGGCCGGCTCCAGCGTGCTGTTCCCGCTCGTGACCTGCTTCATCGCCGCGGCCGCGGTCGCCATGTGGAGCGACCGCCCCGGCCACGTCGGCTCGCTGCGCCGGGCGATCGCCTGCTCCGGCGGCGTCGTGGCCGCGTTCTACCTGGGCCGGTTCGTCACGTTCGTCGTGTTCGGCCCGGGCGACCCCCGGTTCGACGACCTGTTCGGCACGACCATGACGACCATCATCATGACCTTCCTGCTCGTCGGCGCCACGTTCAGCATGACGGCGTTCAGCTACGAGCAGCTCAACGCGGACCTGCGGCTGCGGGCCTCCAGCGACCCGCTCACCGGCCTGCTGAACCGCTCCTCGTTCGTCGAGCGGGCCCGCCTGCTGCGCCGGGACGCCGACCGCCGCGGGGCGACCTGCGTGCTCGTCATGGCCGACGTCGACCACTTCAAGAGCGTCAACGACACCCACGGGCACGGTGCCGGGGACGGCGTCCTGGTCGCGTTCGCCGACGCGTGCCGCTCCCGCGTGCGCGCGATCGACCTGGTGGCCCGGTACGGCGGCGAGGAGTTCGTCATCATGCTCGCCGGGGCGACTCCCGAGAGCACCCGCGCCACGCTCGAGGCGGTCAACGCGCGCCTGCACGCGCTGGTGGAGGAGCGGGGGCTGCCCGAGGTGACCGTCAGCTACGGCGTGGCCGAGACCCAGGCGGACGTCGCGCTGTCGTGGACCCTGGCCGAGGCCGACCGTGCGCTGTACGTCGCCAAGGCGGAGGGCCGCGACCGCATCGTGATGGCCGGACGACGTCCCTGACGCACGAAAGCCCCTGGCGCGCCGTGCGTGACTGGCGGCCAGGGGCCTTCTGCTGAGGTGGTTCCGTCGTGCTGCTTCCACGGTAGGTCCGGATCGCCGGGTCCGCACCTCGAAAATCGCTGCGCTCGCAGTGGTCGCCGCCCCTAGGGTGGGCGGGTGACCGGACGACTGGCGTGGGTGACCGCCCGCGAGGCCCGCGGGCAGGACGAGGACGAGGACGTGGCCCTCGCGGCGCTCGCGCGGCGCGGCGTGGCGGTCGACGTCGTCGACTGGGACGACCCCGACGTCGACTGGGCCACCTACGACCGCGTCGTGCTGCGCTCGACCTGGGACTACCCCGCGCGGCTGGACGCCTTCCTGGCCTGGCTGGACGCGACGGCCGCCGTGACGCAGGTGCTCAACGGTCCCGAGGCCGTGCGCTGGAGCATCGACAAGCGCTACCTCGCCGAGCTCGAGGCGGCCGGCGTCCCGGTGACGACCACCGCCTTCGTCGGGGCGGGCGACCCCGTCGAGCTGCCGGCCGGTGACTTCGTGGTGAAGCCCGCGGTCGGCGCCGGCAGCCGCGACGCCGCGTCCTACGGCCCGGACCAGCACGACCTCGCGCTCGCCCACGTCGACCGGCTGCGGGCCCAGGGCCAGGTCGTCCTGGTCCAGCCGTACGTCCGGTCGGTCGCCACCGAGGGGGAGTGGCCGCTGGTCTTCCTGGCCGGGCGCTTCAGCCACGCCGCCAGCAAGCGGGTGGCGCTGCCCCGGGCCGGTGTCGTCGAGACGCTGTTCGCCGCCGAGACCAACGCGCCGCACGAGGCCTCGGCCGAGCAGGTCGCCGTCGCCGAGGCGGCCGTGGCCCACGTCTCGCCCGTCTCGGCACGCCGGCGTACGCGCGCGTCGACCTGGTCCGCGACGACGACGGAGGCTTCCGGGTGCTCGAGGTCGAGCTCGTCGAGCCGTCGCTGTTCCTGCCGTACGCGGACCCCGGGGCCGCCGACCGGCTCGCCGAGGCCCTGACGCGCTAGCCCCTCTCGGCGGTTCGAACGGATGTTCTATCGTTCGTCCGTGGGAGCGAACCCGGGCAAGCGGGACGCGTGGCCGCGACCGCGGCGCACGCGCCACGTCTGGGTGCGCGCGACCGGCAAGCAGCACCCGCGCCAGGGCGTCGTGCTGGCCTGGCGGCGCACCGTGACGGGCTGGGAGGCCTGGGTCGTGTTCGTCGACGAGTCCAAGCGCGAGCCGTCGCTGGTGCAGCGCTGGGTGGACGTCCGCCAGCTCTCGGCCGTGTGGTCGGACCCCAACGCCACCGGCTGGTGAGCCGCCGCCCGGCCTGACCTACTCCTTGCGCTCGCGGCTGGGCTGCACGCGCTTCGGCTCGCCGGGCATCTTCGGGTAGTCCGGCGGATAGGGCAGGTCGCCGTGCCCCTGCTCCTCGTCACGGGCGTGCCACTGCAGCAGCGCGTCCAGCGAATGGGCGACGTCGTCATCTCGGCGTGCGGGTCGCCGAGCTCGGCCAGGCGCTGCGGCACGGTGTGCAGGTTCAGGGTGCGCGGATCGTCGATCGTCTCCAGCTCCTCCCACGTGACCGGCGTCGAGACCGGGGCACCGGGCTTGGCCCGCAGGCTGTAGGCGCTGGCGATCGTGCGGTCGCGGGCGTTCTGGTTGTAGTCGACGAAGATCGACCCCTCCGGACGCTCCTCCTTCCACCAGCTGACCGTCACGCCGTCCGTGCGACGCGCCAGCTCACGGCCGAAGGCGATGGCCGCGTGGCGCAGCTCGGTGAACGACCAGCGCGGCTCGATGCGCACGTACACGTGCACGCCCCGGTTGCCGCTGGTCTTGGGGAACCCGCGGATGCCGACCTCCTCCAGCAGCTCACGGGCGGTGCGCGCGACCCGGCGGGCGTCGGCGAAGGTCGCGCCGGGCTGGGGGTCCAGGTCGATGCGCAGCTCGTCGGGGTGCTCGACGTCCGCCCGGCGCACCGGCCAGGGGTGGAAGGTCAGCGTGCCCATGTGCGCGGCCCAGGCGACGACGGCCACCTCGGTCGGGCAGATCTCGTCGGCGTGGCGCCCCGAGGGGAACTGGATGCGGGCGGACTCCAGGTACGGGGGAGCGCCCTGGGGGACACGCTTCTGGTAGAACGCGTCGCCGTGCCCGTCCGAGCGCGTGGCCATGACCATGTCCTCGCGGAACCCCTTGGGCCAGCGCTCCAGCGCCGTCGGGCGCTCGCGCAGCGCGCGCATGATGCCGTCCTCGACGGCCACGTAGTACTCCGCGACCATCAGCTTGGTGACCTCGGCCGACCACGGCGTCGCCTCGTAGATCACCCGGTCGGGGCTCGAGACCCGCACCGTGCGTCCGCCGGCCTCGATCTCGGTCGCGTCGCTCGCCATGGCGTCACCCTAGGGGCGTCCGGGGCCGCTCGGCAGGACGAGCCGGGAGGTGACGGACGCCACTGAGGGTGACCTTCGTTGAACGGGCGGAATCAATAACGACACACTGGTGTTGTGAAAAGCATGCGCACTGTCGAGAAGTCGTCGTCCGACGACGCCCCGACGCGTTCGCGTGTGGCCCAGAGCATCCTCGAGCACGGGCCCTCCACCGCGGTCGCGCTGGCCGAGCGTCTGTCGCTGACCCCTGCCGCCGTGCGTCGTCACCTCGACCAGCTGGTGGCCGAGGGACACGTCGTCGCCGGCGAGCAGCGGCTCAACGCGCCGCGCGGTCGCGGACGTCCGGCCAAGGTGTTCGCCCTGACCGACGCCGGCCGCGACCAGTTCGAGCACGCCTACGACGACCTCGCCGCCGAGGCGCTGCGCTTCCTGCGCCGCACCGCGGTGACGCCGCCGTCGACGCGTTCGCCCGGCACCGGCTCGCCGAGCTCGAGCACGACGACAGG
>NZ_JBNFNZ010000093.1:0-6972 GCF_057364525.1 Aeromicrobium sp. PFPM2_SD2 | reverse complement strand
CACGGCTCGTCGGGCAGCACGCCGCGGAGAGCTCGGTCGAGACGGCTCCGGCGGCACGAGCACGGTCAGCGCGGCGGTGACGTCGAGCCGGTGCACGTTCGCCGCGTAGCCGTCGAGCCAGGCGATGGTGAAGCCGCCGAACTGGGCGGCGGCGACGTTGTCGGGGTGACCCTCGAGGTCGGTGGCCAGCTGGAAGGCGGCCAGGTCGTCCATGAGGGCGGCGCTGTCGCGCACGAGCGCGCGGGGCGAGCGCGATGCCGCCGACGATCGCGGCGCTGGACGAGCCGAGGCCGCGGGCATGGGGCACGACGTTGCGGCACGCCAGGCGCAGGCCCTCGGGTCGCACGTTCATGAGGTCGAACGCGGCGTGCATGGCCCGCAGGACCAGGTGGGACTCGTCGCGCGGGACGTCCGCGGCGCCCTCCCCCTCCACGTGCACGTCCAGGCCGCCGTCGGTCACCTCGGCAGTGAGCGTGTCACCGAGCGTCAGGGCCAGCCCGAAGGCGTCGAAGCCGGGACCGAGGTTGGCGCTGCTGGCCGGCGTGTGGACGCTGACCGGTCCGTCGACGAACGTCATGCGAGCCCGGCCGCGGCCGCCGCCTCGTCGACGTCGGCGTCGATGACCGAGTCCACGAGCGAGCCGACGCCCGAGAGGGCCGTGTCGGTGTCCTTGAGACCGTGGCCGGTCACCGTCACGGTGATGGTGAGGCCGCGCTCGACGCGTCCGGCCTCGGCCCGGGCGAGCAGGCCGGCGACGCTGGCCGCCGAGCCGGGCTCGACGAAGATGCCGTCGTGCGAGGCCAGGGCGCGCTGGGCGGCGAGGATCTGCTGGTCGCTCACCGCCTCGATGAGCCCGCCGGACTCGTCGCGCGCGGCCGTCGCGAGCTGCCACGACGCCGGGTTGCCGATGCGGATGGCGGTGGCGACGGTCTCCGGACGCGTGACGACCTCCCCGCGCACGATCGGTGCGGCGCCCTCGGCCTGGAAGCCCCACAGCGCGGGCGTGCGCTGGGCCATCCCGGCCTCGGCGTACTGCCGGAAGCCCAGCCAGTAGGCGGAGATGTTGCCGGCGTTGCCGACCGGGAGCACGTGGACGTCCGGCGCGCGGTCGAGCGCGTCGACGATCTCGAACGCGGCGGTCTTCTGCCCCTCGAGCCGGACCGGGTTGACCGAGTTGACCAGCGCGACCGGGTACTTCTCGGCCAGGCCGCGCGAGAGCATGAGGCACTCGTCGAAGCCGCCGCGCACCTGGATCACCTCGGCGCCGTGCATGACGGCCTGGGCCATCTTGCCGGCGGCGATCTTGCCGTGCGGCACGAGCACGACCGGGGTGAGCCCGGCCTTCGCGGCGTAGGCGGTCATCGACGCGGACGTGTTGCCGGTGGACGCGCACACGACCGCCTTGGCTCCCCCGGCGACGGCCGCGGAGATGGCGGCGGTCATGCCGCGGTCCTTGAACGAGCCGGTGGGGTTGGCGCCCTCGACCTTGACGTGGACGTCACCGCCGACCAGGCCGGACAGCCACGCGCTGTGCACGAGCGGCGTGCCGCCCTCGCCGAGCGACACGACGTGGGTCGTCGCCTGCTCGGGCATCCAGTCGCGGTACTCCTCGACCACGCCTCGCCACAGGTGGGCACGTGCCGGCATCAGCGGCCTCCCTCGACGCGCATGACGGAGGAGACGCCCCGGACCATGTCGAGGTCGCGCAGCCGGGCGACGGTCGCCGAGAGCGCGGCGTCGTCGGCGACGTGGGTGACGACCACGAGCGTCGCGTCGTCGCCGTGGCCCTCCTGGTGGACGGTGCGGATGGAGACCTCCTGCTCGGCGAAGGCCTGCGCCACCGCCGCCAGGACGCCCGGACGGTCGGCCACGTCCAGCGAGATGTGGTACGCCGTGCGGGTGCGGCCCATGCCGAGCACCTCGAGCTGCGCGTGGCTGGACTCGCCGGGGCCGAAGACGCCGTCGACGCGGTTGCGCGCGACGGTGACCAGGTCGCCGAGGACGGCGGACGCGGTGGGCGCGCCACCGGCGCCGGGGCCGTAGAACATGAGCTGGCCGGCGGACTCGCTCTCGACGAAGACCGCGTTGAACGCGCCGCGGACGCTGGCCAGCGGGTGCTCGTCGGGGATCATCGCCGGGTGGACGCGGGCCGAGACGGCCGGGCCGTCGGGCGTGTCGTGCCGCTCGCAGATGGCCAGCAGCTTGACCACCGAGCCGCGCTCGGCCGCCGAGGCGACGTGCGCGGCGGTGACGTCGCTGATGCCCTCGCGGTGGACGTCGTCCATCGTCACGCGGGTGTGGAACGCCAGGCTGGCCAGGATGGCCGCCTTCGCCGCGGCGTCGAAGCCCTCGACGTCGGCGGTGGGGTCGGCCTCGGCGTAGCCCAGCGCCTGCGCCTCCTCCAGCGCCTCGGCGAAGTCGGCGCCGGTGGACGTCATGGCGTCCAGGATGAAGTTCGTGGTGCCGTTGACGATGCCCAGCACGCGGGTCACGCGGTCGCCGGCCAGCGACTCGCGCAGCGGACGGACGATCGGGATGGCGCCGGCGACGGCGGCCTCGTAGAACAGGTCGCGCTCGGCCTTGGCCGCGGCCTCGTAGAGCGTGGCGCCGTCCTCGGCGAGCAGCGCCTTGTTGGCGGTGACGACCGAGGCGCCGTGCTCGAGCGCGGTCAGGATGAGGTCGCGGGCCGGCTCGATGCCGCCGATGACCTCGACCACGACGTCCAGGTCGCCGCGCGAGACGAGCGCCTTGGCGTCGGTCGTGAACAGGTCGGCCGGCAGGTCGAGCTCGCGCTCACGGCCCGGACGCCGCACCGCGATGCCGACCAGCTCGATCGGCGCGCCGATGCGGCGGGCGAGCTCGTCGGCGTCCTGGGTCAGCAGCCGGGCCACGTCGGAGCCGACGACCCCGCAGCCGAGCAGGGCGACCTTGAGCGGCCGGGGGCTGGGCTTGTCGCTGGTCACGAGGCCAGGGTATCGGCCGTCCGCCGTCCCGGGGCCCGGGGCGGTGAAGGACGAGACGGGCCCCTCGTCCGCCCCTCGGACGCGGGGATGCGTGCGCTCCGCGCCAGGGGGCGTACAGTGCCTCTGCTACTTAGGCAATGCTCACCTGACAGGACGTCCATGTTCGCCAACTTCCTGATCGGCCTGCGCGAGGCTCGAGGCCGCGCTGGTCGTCGGCATCCTCGTCGCGTACCTGGTCAAGACCGGTCGCCGCGACCTGCTGCTCCCGCTGTGGAGCGGCGTGGCCCTGGCCGCCGCGATCTCGCTCGGCTTCGGCGCGGCGCTCACGTACGGCCGCGCGGGCTGACCTTCGAGGCCCAGGAGGCGATCGGCGGGACCCTGTCCATCGTCGCCGTCGGGCTCATCACGTGGATGATCTTCTGGATGGCGCACACCGCCCGGCACCTCAAGAGCGACCTCACCGGCCGGCTGGACTCCGCCGTCGAGGGCGGGCGCTGGGCGATCGTGCTCATGGCGCTGCTCGCCGTCGGGCGCGAGGGGCTGGAGACCGCCCTGTTCCTGTGGGCCGGCGCGCAGGCCACCGGCCAGTCGACCGACCCGCTCCTGGGCGCCGTGCTCGGCCTGGCCGTCGCGGTCGTGCTCGGCTGGCTGGTCTACCGCGGAGCGGTGCGCCTGGACCTGCGGCTGTTCTTCTCCTGGACCGGCGTCGCGCTCGTCGTCATCGCCGGCGGCGTGCTGGCCTACGGCGTCCACGACCTGCAGGAGGCGGGCATCCTGCCCGGCCTGCACGCCCTCGCGTTCGACGTGTCCGAGCAGGTCCCGCCGTCGAGCTGGTACGGCACGCTGCTCAAGGGCGTCCTCAACTTCTCCCCCGCGACGACGTGGCTCGAGGCCGCCGCCTGGCTGCTCTACGTCGTCCCCACGCTGACCTTCTTCGTCCGCACCGTCTGGTTCGCCGCGCCGCGGCCGGCCCCCTCCCCCGTCGCCTGAGCGACCCCGCACCGAAGGAACCCCATGCACCCTCCCCTCCGCGGCCTGGCCGTCGCCACGACCCTGCTGCTGCCGCTGGCCGCCTGCACCGAGAACTCCGACTCCTCGGCGAGCGGCTCGAAGGACGCCGGCACCATCGCCGTCGAGTCGTCGGCGGACGCCTGCGAGCTGTCGACCGACGAGGCGCCGTCGGGCAACCTCGTCTTCACCGTCAAGAACACCGGCAAGGACGTCACCGAGTTCTACCTGCTGGCCGAGGACGGCCTGCGCATCGTCTCCGAGGTCGAGAACATCGGGCCCGGCCTGAGCCGTGACCTGGTCGTCACCGCCAAGCCCGGCACCTACGTCAGCGCCTGCAAGCCGGGCATGGTGGGCGACGGCATCCGCAGCGAGTTCACCGTCACCGACTCCGGGAAGGACGTCGCGCCCACCGGCGCGCTGGCCGACCAGGTGGCCGCCGCGACCACGAACTACGTCGCGTACGTCAAGGACCAGACCGAGCAGCTGCTGGCCGGCACCCGGGACTTCGTCGAGGCGTACGAGGCCGGCGACGACGACCGCGCCCGCGAGCTCTACGCCGCCACCCGCGTCCACTGGGAGCGCATCGAGCCCGTCGCGGAGTCCTTCGGCGACCTCGACCCGCGCATGGACCTGCGCGAGGCCGACCTCGAGGCCGGCCAGGAGTGGACCGGCTGGCACCGGCTCGAGAAGGACCTGTGGCCGCCGCAGGGCTTCACCGGCGCGCTGAGCACGGCGAAGCGCACGCAGTACGCCGACCAGCTGCTGGCCGACACCCAGGAGCTGTACGACCGCACGCACGCGGCGGCCTTCGCCCAGGAGATCGACGCGACGGCGATCGGCAACGGTGCCAAGGGCCTGCTCGACGAGGTCGCGACCGGCAAGGTCACCGGCGAGGAGGAGATCTGGTCGCACACCGACCTGTGGGACTTCCAGGCCAACCTCGACGGCGCCAAGGTCGCCTACGACGGGCTGCGCGACATCGTCGTGGCCAAGGACGAGGCGCTGGCCACCCAGCTCGACACGCGCTTCGAGGCGCTGCAGGGCCTGCTCGACCGGCACCGGGAGGGCGACGGCTTCGTCGGCTACGACGAGCTGTCCCAGGACGAGGTCAAGCAGCTCGCCGCCGCGGTCGACGCGCTGCGCGCCGCCGACCGCGTCGTGCTGCAGGTGCAGGTCGTGCGGCTGTGGCACCACGCCGTCGAGAGCCGCGAGGTCGTGGGCGTCCTGCGCGACCAGGCCCGTCGCGAGCTGGCCGACCAGCGGGCCCACGAGGAGGCGGCCCAGGCCGTCCTGGCCCGGCTGCTCGAGCACGTCGCGGAGCCGCCCGACGTCGCCGCGACGTTCCCGTGGCTGCAGCGCGAGGTCGAGTCCGACCCCGAGCCGCAGGCCGCGCCCGTCGAGGCCGCCAGCCAGGTGCTCGGCCACCGCGAGCAGATCGGCCAGTGGTTGGCCTCGCGCGCACCGCTCGACGTCCCGAGGCCGGACGACGAGGACGACAAGCCGGCGCGATGAGCGCCTGGACGCTCGTCGCTCGGTCGCGGCCGCGCTCGTCGTCGCCTGGCTCGCGCTCGTGGTCGCGATGCTCGTCGCCGCCCGGCACGAGCCCGACCGGCCGGGCTGCGCGACGTCCTGCGTCTCGTCCCCGACGTCCTGCGCCTGCTGCGCCGGCTGGCGTCCGACCGGTCGCTGCGCGCGGGGTGCGGGTGCGGCTCGGGCTCGCGGTGGCCTACCTCGCCGTGCCGATCGACCTGGTGCCCGACGATGCTGCCCGTGCGTGGGCCTGCTCGACGACGCGCTGGTGGTCGCCCTTTCGTGCTGCGCGCGGTGGTGCGGGCCCCCGGACCCGACGCCCTGGCGCGGCACTGGCCGGGGACGCCGGCGGGGCTCGACGCCATGCGCCGCGTGGCGGGCGTGCGCTGACTACTTGAGGAACTTGGACGTGCGCCGGTCGGCGAGCAGCTTGCCGCCGGTCTGGCACGTCGGGCAGTACTGCAGCGCGGAGTCGGCGAACGAGACCTCGCGCACGGTGTCGCCGCACACCGGGCACGGCTCGCCCGCGCGGCCGTGCACGCGCATGCGGGTGCGCTTGTCGTCCTTGAGCTCGGACGCCGGCTTGCCCGCCGCCTCGCGGACCGCCTCCACGAGCACGTCGTGCAGGGCCGCCTGCAGCCGGTCGAGCTGCTCGTCGTCGAGCGTGTCGGCGATCTGGAACGGCGAGAGCCGGGCTGCGTGCAGGATCTCGTCGCTGTAGGCGTTGCCGATGCCGGCGACCACCTTCTGGTCGCGCAGCAGCCGCTTGACCTGCATGCGCCGGCCCTGCACGAGCGGGCGCAGGTCGAAGCCGGGCTCGAGCGGGTCGGGACCGAGCGCGGCGACCGCGGGCACCTCGGACGGGTCGCGGACGACGTACATGGCCAGGCCCTTGCGGGTGCCGGCCTCGGTGACGTCGAAGCCCACGTGCGGGCCGTCGCCGGCGTCGAGCCGCATGCGCGCGGCGATCGGCCCACCGGGCTTGAGCCGCTTGTCGGCCAGCTGCTCGGACCAGCGCAGCCAGCCCGCCTTGGCCAGGTGGACGACCACGTGAAGCCCGTCGACGTCCAGGTCGATCATCTTGCCGTGGCGGGCGACGCCCACGACCTGCAGGCCGGACAGCGCGGACGCGGGCGGGTCGAAGGTCTTGAGCACCGAGAACGAGGCGACCTCGAGCTCGGCGACGACGGCTCCCACGGCGCGCTCGCGCAGGAAGCCGACGAGGGCGTCCACCTCGGGCAGCTCGGGCATGCGCCGAGTCTGGCACCGCCCGGGGACGAGTTCACGCGGAACGCGTGCGCCGAAGCAGGTTCGGTTTACCTGGCGCGCCAGGTAGACGACACCTGCCAGGGAGATGTGCCGGGCATCCTTCGGCTTGCCGGGCAGGTGCACCGCCCGTCCCCCTGCACGCCGCGAGCCCGCCGCCCCGGAGGGACGGCGGGCTGGCGAGCGATCGGGTGCGGCTCAG
>NZ_JBNFNZ010000092.1:0-6976 GCF_057364525.1 Aeromicrobium sp. PFPM2_SD2 | reverse complement strand
CGCTGGACGCGCTGGTGACCGCGTGGCGCGGCCAGCGCCGGGTCGAGCTGCCCGGCCACGTCAGCGCCGAGCGAGCCGGGACGCGGCTGCGCTTCGTGGCCACGCCTGTGGCACGCTGAGACCGTGGATCTTCAGCACGTGGAGAACGACCTCGCCCCCGACCAGACCCTCTTCACCGAGGACCAGATCCGCGATCGCCTCGCGGAGATGGCGCGGCAGATCGAGGCCGACTACGAGGGCAAGGACATCCTGCTCGTCGGCGTGCTCAAGGGCGCCGTCATGGTCATGGCCGACCTGGCCCGCGCGCTGGACCGCCACGTCGAGATGGACTGGATGGCCATCTCCTCCTACGGCTCGGGCACGCAGAGCTCCGGCGTCGTGCGCATCCTCAAGGACCTCGACACCGACCTGGACGGCCGTCACGTCCTCATCGTCGAGGACATCATCGACACGGGCCTGACCCTGTCGTGGCTCGTCGCGAACCTGCGCTCGCGCCGTCCGGCGTCGGTCGAGATCGCGACCCTGCTGCGCAAGCCCGAGGCCCAGCAGATGCAGGTCGACGTCAAGTACGTCGGCTTCGACATCCCCAACGCGTTCGTCGTGGGCTACGGCCTGGACTACTCCGAGAAGTACCGCAACATGCGGGGCATCGCGACGCTCGCGCCGCACGTCTACAGCTGACCCGACGCCGGTTCGCCCCCGGCGAACACGGGAACGAGCCGCCCCTCCTCGTCGTTGAGTCGGGTGTCGGCGATGCGTGTACCGTCTGACTACCCCGTCGAGAACGTCAGTGAGGAGTGGGCTCCGCCCCGTCCCGTATGAATGCCAAACGTCTCTTCAAGGGCCCCTGGTTCTGGATCGTCCTGTCGGCGATCGCCGTGGTCGTCGTCCTCCAGCTGGTCACCCCGAGCGGCGGGTTCCGCGAGGTCAAGACCGCCACGATGGTGTCCTACCTCGAGGACGGCAAGGTCGAGGACGTCACCTTCATCGAGGGCGACCAGCAGATCGAGGCGACGCTCGACGGCGGCGAGAAGGTCCGTGCCCACTGGCTCGGCGACCAGGGCAGCCGGCTGGTCGAGGCCGCGCAGAAGTCGGTCGCGGAGAAGTCGCTGAAGTCCTACGACGTCGAGGTGCCCCAGCCCAGCTTCCTGGGCTCGATGCTCGGCGCGATCCTGCCGTTCATCATCATCCTGGCGATCTTCTTCTTCCTGATGAACAACATCCAGGGCGGCGGCGGACGTGTCATGCAGTTCGCCAAGTCGCGGGCGAAGCTGATCAGCAAGGACACCCCCAAGACCACCTTCGCCGACGTCGCGGGCTGCGACGAGGCGATCGAGGAGCTCGGCGAGATCAAGGAGTTCCTCCAGGAGCCGGCCAAGTTCCAGGCCGTCGGCGCCAAGATCCCGAAGGGCGTCCTGCTCTACGGCCCGCCCGGCACCGGCAAGACGCTGCTCGCGCGCGCCGTCGCCGGCGAGGCCGGCGTGCCGTTCTACTCGATCTCCGGCTCGGACTTCGTCGAGATGTTCGTCGGCGTCGGCGCCTCGCGCGTCCGTGACCTGTTCGAGCAGGCCAAGGAGAACGCCCCGGCGATCGTGTTCATCGACGAGATCGACGCCGTCGGACGCCACCGCGGCACTGGCATGGGCGGCGGCCACGACGAGCGCGAGCAGACGCTCAACCAGCTGCTCGTCGAGATGGACGGCTTCGACGTGCGCGGCGGCGTCATCCTCATCGCCGCGACCAACCGTCCCGACGTGCTGGACCCGGCCCTGCTGCGTCCGGGCCGCTTCGACCGCCAGATCGGCGTCGAGGCCCCCGACCTCAAGGGCCGCGAGACGATCCTCAAGGTCCACGCCCGCGGCAAGCCGCTCGAGCCCGGCGTCGACCTGCAGTCCGTCGCCCGCCGCACCCCCGGCTTCTCCGGCGCCGACCTGGCCAACGTGCTCAACGAGGCCGCGCTGCTCACGGCCCGCAGCAGCCGCAAGACGATCGACGACGCCGCGCTCGACGAGGCGATCGACCGCGTCATGGCCGGCCCGCAGAAGCGCACCCGGCTCATGAACGACCACGAGCGGCTGGTCACGGCGTACCACGAGGGCGGCCACGCCCTGGTCGCCGCGGCGATGCCCGCGTCCGACCCGGTGCACAAGATCACGATCCTGCCCCGCGGCCGCGCCCTGGGCTACACGATGGTGCTGCCCGACGAGGACAAGTACTCCCAGACGCGCGCCGAGCTGCAGGACAAGCTCGCCTACATGCTGGGCGGCCGCGCGGCCGAGGAGCTCGTCTTCCACAACCCGACGACGGGCGCCGGCAACGACATCGAGAAGGCCACCAACCTGGCCCGCGCGATGGTCACCCAGTACGGCATGAGCGACCGGCTCGGCGCCGTCCGCTACGGCGACGACAACAGCCAGCCGTTCCTGGGCCGCGACCTCGGGCACACCCGCAACTACTCCGAGTCGATCGCCGCGATCGTCGACGAGGAGATCAACGAGCTCATCCGCGTCGCGCACCAGGAGGCGTTCGACGTCCTGGCCGACAACCGCGACGTCCTGGACGCGCTGGTCGTCGAGCTGATGGAGAAGGAGACGCTCGACAAGGCCGAGGTGGCGCGCATCTTCGAGCCGCTTCGCCGTCGACAGCCGCGTCCGGCCTGGACCGGCTCCGACACGCGCACGCCCGACACGCGTCCGCCCGTCGACATCCCGGCGGTCAACGGCACCCAGCCGACCGGCGCGGTCGTCGTCGGCCCCGACACCGGACCCGACGCGCCGACCGGCGACCCGGGCGTGGCCCGCGAGGGCGGCGAGCCGGAGGGCGGTCGATGAGCGAGCGCAGCGAGCGAGCTCTGGGTGCCGTCATGCGCGGCGCTCCGTACCGTTCCTTCTCCACGGAGGGGCGCGCATGAGTGTGGACCAGCCGCGGGCGGAGGCGGCCATCCGCGAGCTGCTGATCGCGATCGGCGAGGACCCCGACCGCGACGGGCTCAAGGACACGCCGGCCCGCGTCGCCCGCTCCTACGCCGAGCTCGTCTCGGGCCTGGACCAGAAGGCCGAGGACGTCCTCGTGCGCACGTTCGACGTGGCGCACGAGGAGCTCATCCTGGTGAAGGACATCGAGATGTGGTCGATGTGCGAGCACCACCTCGTGCCGTTCTTCGGCGTCGCGCACGTCGGCTACATCCCGCGCGAGGGCGGGCAGGTCACCGGCCTGTCCAAGTTCGCCCGGCTCGTGGACGTCTTCGCCCGCCGTCCGCAGGTGCAGGAGCGGCTGACCACGCAGGTCGCCGACGCGATCGTGGAGAACCTCCAGCCGCGCGGCGTCATCGTCGTCATCGAGGCCGAGCACCTGTGCATGACGATGCGCGGCGTCCGCAAGGGCGGCGCGAAGACGATCACCAGCGCCGTCCGCGGCCAGCTGCGCGACCCCGCGACCCGAGCCGAGGCCATGGGTCTCATCACCGGGCGGTAGTCGTGGTGCTGCTGCCCTCGCTGCCCGGCGACCGGACGCTCGTCATGGGCGTCGTCAACGTCACGCCCGACTCGTTCTCCGACGGCGGGCGCTTCTTCGACCAGTCCCGCGCGATCGGCCGCGGCCGCACCCTCGTCGAGGACGGCGCCGACCTGGTCGACGTGGGCGGCGAGTCGACCCGTCCGGGCGCGGACCGGGTGCCCGAGGACGAGGAGGCTGCGCCCGGGTCCGTGCCCGTCGTGCGCGAGCTCGCGACGCCGGGCACGTGGTCTCGGTCGACACCACCCGCGTGCGGGTCGCCGAGCGGGCGCTCGAGGGCGGCGCCCAGCTGATCAACGACGTCTCCGGCGGTCGGGCCGAGCCCGACATGCTGCGCCTGGCCGCCGACACCGGCGTGCCGCTCGTGATCATGCACTGGCGCCAGCACTCGGCCACCATGCAGCAGCACACCACGTACGACGACCTCGTGACCGACGTCGTCGACGAGCTGCGCCAGCAGGTCGACGCCGCCGTCGCCGCGGGCGTCGCGCTCGAGCAGGTCGTCGTCGACCCGGGCCTCGGCTTCTCCAAGACCGGCGCCCAGAACTGGGAGCTGCTCGGCCACCTCGACGCCTTCGTCGACCTCGACCTGCCGGTGCTCGTGGCCGCCAGCCGCAAGGGCTTCCTGGGCGAGCTGCTGGCCGAGGGCGGCGAGCCGCCGCGTCCGCGCGACCGCGACGACGCGACCGCGGCGATCTCCACCTACTCCGCGCTCGCCGGCGCGTGGGCCGTCCGCGTGCACGACGCGAAGTCGTCCGCCTCTGCCGTCCGGGTCGCCGCGCGGCTCATCGACGAGCTGGCGGAGGACTGAGTGGAGCCGGCGCACGCCGCGGTCGTGGCCGCCCACCGGGGCTTCTACGACAGCATCGAGTCCGCGGACCTGGACCTCATGCGCGCGCTGTGGCTCGACAGCCCCGGCACCGTGTGCGTCCACCCCGGCGGTGCGCCGCTGCGCGGCACCGACGCGATCCTCATGTCGTGGGCGGTGCTCATGGCCAACGTCGACTACGTGCAGTTCTTCCTCACCGACATGACGATCTCGACGCGTCCGGCCGACCCCGACCAGGCCGAGGTCGCGATCGTCACGTGCACCGAGAACATGCTGTCGGACGCCGCGGCCCGCCAGACCGGCGGCTTCGCCGGCTCGTCCGCCGTGGCCACCCACGTCCTGGTCAAGGTCAGCACGGGCTGGCGGCTGTGGAGCCGGCACACGTCCACCCTGGTCGCCCCGGAGGAGGGCTCATGAGCGAGCGCAGCGAACGAGCGACGGCTCGAATCGCGGGCGGACGTCCGTACCGGGCTCTTCCCGCGGAGGTCAGCCCGTGAGCATGCCCGAGGGGCTGGACCGGATCGACCTGACCGGCATCCGCGCGCACGCCCACCACGGCCTGTTCGACTTCGAGCGGCGCGACGGCCAGACGTTCGTCGTCGACGTCAGCATCGGCCTGGACCTGCAGACGGCGGCCCGGACCGGCGACCTGAGCGCGTCCGTGCACTACGGCGAGCTGGCCGAGCAGCTGCACGCGGCGCTGGTCGACGACCCCACCGACCTCATCGAGACAGTGGCCCTTCGTATGCTGGACACGTGCTGGAAGCACGCACAGGTGCGATGGGCTAGCGTGACGGTGCACAAGCCCGAGGCACCGATCGAGGTGGCGTTCTCCGACGTCGCCGTGACCATGGAGCGGAGCAGAACGTGACCGAATCGCCCACCCCGTACGTCCTGGATGCGGACACGATGACCGGTGGGATGCGTCCCATCCGTCAGGCCGTGCTCGCGATCGGGTCGAACCTGGGTGATCGTCTCGGACGCCTGCAGGGGGCCGTCTCCGCGCTCGAGGACACCCCCGAGGTCACCCTCGTGGCCGTGTCCTCCGTGTACGAGACCGAGCCGGTGGGTGCGCCCGCCGACTCGCCGTCCTTCCTGAACGCAGTCGTCCTGATCGACACCACCCTGACCGTCCACACGCTGCTGGACCGCGCGCTGGCGATCGAGGAGGCCTTCGGCCGCGAGCGCAGCGAGCGCAACGCGCCGCGCACGCTCGACGTCGACCTGATCGTGGTCGGCGACCGCGTGGCCGACGACGAGCAGCTGACCCTGCCGCACCCGCGCGCCCACGAGCGCGCCTTCGTCCTGGCCCCGTGGCTGGAGATCGACCCCGAGGGCGAGATCCCCGGCAAGGGCTTCGTCGCCGACCTCATCGGCGACGTCGACACCAGCGGCATCGTGCGCCGCGAGGACCTCGAGATCCTGCTCTGACGTGAGCACCGGCCCGGTCCCCCGGACCTCGGTCGCCGTCCTGGCGGCGGTCGGGGCGGTGTTCCTGGTCGTCGGACGCCTGCTGCCGAGCCTGCTCGACCGCCTGGACGTCCACCCGCCGCAGGTGGGCTGGGCGCCGGCGGTCGCGCTCGTCGTGGGCGCCCTCGTGCTCGGCGCGCTCGCCTGGAGCACGTGGCAGAGCCTGCACAAGCGCCACGAGCGCATGACGTCCGACCACGGCATCAAGCTGCTCGCGCTGGCCAAGGCCAGCAGCCTGGTCGGCGCCGTCGTCGCCGGCGGGTACGGCGGCTACGCCCTCGCCTTCGCCGACGCGTGGGAGACGCCGCTCGGCCACGACCGCGTCCTGCACACGCGGCTTCGCCGCCGGCGGTGCGGTGCTGCTCGCCGTGGCGGCCCTGCTGCTCGAGCGGGCCCTGCAGGTGCCCGGCGACGACGAGGACGACGACGCCGGCCGGGCGCCCGACGCCACCCCGGCCTAGCCGGGTTCGGTTCACCTGGCGCCCCAGGTGGACCGACAGGTGCCAGGCAGATCTGCCTGGCACGTGGACGTCTTCGCCGAGCAGCGCCGGCGCATCCGCGAGCGCTCGGCCCCGAGGTGCGGGTCGAGCACATCGGCTCGACGTCGGTGCCGGGCCTGGCCGCGAAGCCGATCGTCGACGTCGTCGTCACCGTGGACGACGTCACCGCCGAGGAGGACTACCTCGACGCCCTGCTGGGCGCCGGGTTCGAGCTGCGGGTCCGCGAGCCCGCCCACCGCATGGTCCGCACCCCCGAGCGGGACGTCCACGTGCACGTCTACGAGCACGACCACCCCGCGGTCGAGGAGTACTTCCTGCTGCGCGACCGCCTGCGCACGGACGAGGGCGACCGGGCGCTCTACGAGCGCACGAAGCGCTCGCTGATGGAGCGCCGCTGGGCCGACATGAACGACTACGCCGACGCCAAGACCGAGGTCGTCGAGGCGATCAAGGAACGAGCCCGCGCGGCGCTTCGCCGCGATGTGTGAGGAGATGCACGTCGATCGGCGCTGCGGAGGTGCACAGCTCCCCACATCTCGGGGGAGCCGGGCTCGGGTGACCCCGGCTCACCAGCGGCCGGCGACCTCGGGGGCGACGAGCTCGGCGTAGACCGCGCGCACGGCGTCCAGCGTCGACTCCGGCAGCCGGCGCGAGGTCGGCGGCC
>NZ_JBNFNZ010000091.1:0-7006 GCF_057364525.1 Aeromicrobium sp. PFPM2_SD2 | reverse complement strand
GCCGAGACGCCGCTGACCGCTTTGGCGGTCGCCCGGCTGCTGGCCGAGGCCGGCGTGCCCGACGGCGGTCGTCAACGTCGTCCCGTCCCACCGACGCGGCCGGCGTCGCGGAGACGTGGCTGGCGGACGCCCGCGTGCGCAAGGTCAGCTTCACCGGCTCGACCCGCGTCGGCTCGATCCTGCTCAAGCAGGCCGCCGACCGGATCGTCAACGCGTCCATGGAGCTGGGCGGCAACGCCCCGTTCGTCGTCACCGAGGACGCCGACCTGGACGCGGCGGTCGCCGGGGCCATGGTCGCGAAGTTCCGCGGCGGGGGACAGGCGTGCACCGCCGCCAACCGCTTCCTCGTCCACGCGGACGTCGCCGACGAGTTCGTCGCCCGCCTGGGCGCCGAGGTCGAGGCGCTGTCCGTCGCGCGTCGCGCGACGGCGCCGCGATCGGTCCGCTCATCTCGGGCAAGGCCGTGGCCGACCTCGACCGCGTCGTGGCCGAGGCGGTCGAGGCGGGCGCGACGATCGCGCACCGCGCCGAGGTGCCCGAGTCGAAGGGCTACTTCTACCCGCCGACCGTCCTGACCGGCGTCCGTCCGGGCGACCCGATCCTGCAGCACGAGCTGTTCGGCCCGGTGGCGCCGGTCGTGACGTGGCGCGACGACGCCGAGGTCGTGGCCCTGGCCAACGACACCGAGATGGGCCTGGCCGCCTACGTCTTCGCCGGCGAGCTGCAGCGCGCCATGCGTCTGGGCGAGGCGATCGAGGCCGGCATGGTCGGCGTGAACCGCGGCCTGGTCTCGGACCCGTCGGCCCCGTTCGGCGGCCTCAAGCAGAGCGGCCTCGGCCGCGAGGGCGCCCGCGAGGGCCTGGCCGAGTTCCAGGAGACGCAGTACCTCTCCGTCGCCTGGTAGGTCACCCTCGCGCGGCGCTGCCGCGATCTGGACGCAGAAGCACCACGTTCCTGGAGGACGTGGTGCTTCTGCGTCCACTTCTCGGGGGAGCCTGGCTACTGTCCGGTCGTTGGACGGGGGCTGTCGCGGCCCGGCTTTCCGGGAGTAGTCTCAGATCGTGAGTCAGCAATCTCAAGATGTGGAACGCGCGAAGGACTACATCCACGGTCATCACACCTCGGTCCTGGCGTCCCACGGGGCGCGGACGGCGGAGAGCTCGTGCGCGTACCTCCTGCCGCACCTGCGGCCCGGCCAGAGCCTGCTCGACGTCGGCTGCGGGCCGGGCTCGATCACGCTCGACCTGGCCGAGGTCGTGGCTCCCGGACGCGTCGTGGCGATCGAGAACGTCGACGCCCCGCTGCAGGCCGCCCGCGAGGCCGCGTTCCGCCGCGACGACCGCCGCACGAGCTTCGAGCGGGCCGACGTCATGGCCCTGCCGTACCCCGACGAAAGCTTCGACGTCGTCCACGCCCACCAGGTGCTCCAGCACCTCACCGACCCGGTCGGGGCCCTGCGCGAGATGGCCCGCGTGTGCCGCCCGGACGGCGTCGTGGCGTTCCGGGACGTCGACTTCGAGTCGATGACCTGGTGGCCGGCCTCGGACGCCCTGCAGCGCTGGCGCGACACCTACCGCCGCCTGTCGCGCCAGAACGGCGCCGAGCCCGACGCCGGGCGACGACTGCGCCAGTGGGCCCGCGAGGCGGGGCTGCAGGACGTCCGCCTGTCGTCGTCCACCTGGACGTACGCCACCGCGGAGCAGGCGCGCTGGTGGGGCGACAGCCAGGCCGAGCGCGTGCTGTCGTCCACCTTCGCCACCCAGGCCCGCGCCGACGGCATGAGCCAGGCCGAGCTCGACGAGATCGCGGACGCCTGGCGCACCTGGGGCCGGTCGGAGGACGCGTACTTCCACATGGTCCACGGCGAGGTCCTCGCCGCCCCGCCCGCCTGAGGCCCACCCGAGCCCGGCACCCGCCGCGATTCGTGGAGCAACGCACCTCGCCCGGCCGAGTCGAGGTCGACTTCCTCACACATCTCGGGGGAGCGGGGCTCGGGTGAGGGTCGGACGGAGCCGGGGACGACGAAGCCCGCCGCGAGTGACTCGCGGCGGGCTTCGCTGTGGGGTGCCCCCGGCAGGATTCGAACCTGCGCTCCCGCCTCCGGAGGGCGGTGCTCTATCCCCTGAGCTACGGGGGCGGCGACCCGGGTGGGATCGACGGAGCGAGCGTACCGCACCGCTAGGTTGGTCCCGTGCCCACCGTCCTCGTCGTCGACGACACGCCCTCCATCCGGTTCCTGATCCGGACGAACCTGGAGCTGGCGGGCTTCGACGTGCGCGAGGCCGTCGACGGCCAGGCCGCGCTGGACGCCCTGGCCGGCGAGACCTGCCCGACGTCGTGACGCTCGACGTGATGATGCCCCGCCGCGACGGCGTCTCGACCGTGTCCGCGATGCGCGCCGACCCGCGCCTGCGTCACCTGGGCGTGGTGATGGTCACCACGCAGGGGCACCCCGCGGACATCGCCAAGGCCCAGCGCGCCGGCGTCGACGCGTACGTCATCAAGCCGTTCGACCCCGACGAGCTCGTCACGACCATCCAGCGCGTCCTGGACGAGGGGGGCCATCGGTAGACTCCTCGGGTGACCCCCGAGCAGCTCTCCCAGACCCTCGTCGCCGCCCTGACGTCCCTCGTGGCCGACGGACGCCTGAGCCTGCCCGACGGTGTGCCGAGCACCGTCCTCGTGGAGCGACCCAAGCAGCGCGAGCACGGCGACTACGCCACCAACGTCGCGCTGCAGCTGGGCAAGAAGGCCGGCATGAACCCGCGCGAGCTCGCCCAGCTGCTGGCCGACGAGCTGGTCAAGGACGACGGCGTCACCGACGCCCAGATCGCCGGCCCCGGCTTCCTCAACCTGCGCGTGGCCGCGGGCGCCCAGGGTGCCCTCGCCGGCCAGGTCCTGGCCGCCGGCGAGCAGTACGGCCGCAGCGACACGCTGGCCGGGCAGCGGGCCAACCTCGAGTTCATCTCGGCCAACCCCACCGGCCCGCTCCACCTGGGCCACACCCGCTGGGCCGCGGTCGGCGACGCGATCGGACGCGTCCTGGAGGCGGCCGGCGCCGGCGTCACCCGCGAGTTCTACATCAACGACCGCGGCAACCAGATGGACAAGTTCGGGGCGTCCCTCATGGCCCGGGCGCACGGCCAGGAGCCGCCCGAGGACGGCTACCAGGGCGCGTACGTCGCCGACCTGGCCGCCCAGGTCGTCGACGCCGACCCGAGCATCCTCGAGCTGCCTGAGGCCGAGCAGGTGGTCGCGTTCCGCGAGGCCGGCTACGCGCTGCAGCTCGCCGAGCACCAGAGCGAGCTGGCCGAGATGAACACGCACTTCGACGTGTGGTTCTCCGAGCGCTCGCTGCACGAGTCCGACGCCGTCGAGCGCGGCTTCGCCAAGCTGCGCGACAGGGACGCCTGTACGAGGCCGACGGCGCGCTGTGGATGCGCACCACCGACTTCGGTGACGACAAGGACCGCGTGCTGCGCCGCTCCAACGGCGAGCTGACCTACTTCGCGTCCGACACCGCCTACTACGTCGACAAGCGCGAGCGCGGCTTCGACCCGTGCATCTACCTGCTCGGCGCCGACCACCACGGCTACGTCGGACGCCTGTCGGCCATGGCCGCCTGCGTCGGCGACCGGCCGGGCGAGCAGCTCCAGGTGCTCATCGGCCAGCTGGTGAAGATCCTCCAGGACGGCGAGGAGCTCAAGCTCTCCAAGCGCGCCGGCACGATCGTGTCGCTGCGCGAGCTCATCGACCTCATCGGCGTCGACCCGCTGCGCTACACGCTCATCCGCTACCCGGCCGACTCGCCGCTGACCCTCGACGTCGCCGAGATGACCCGGCAGAGCAACGACAACCCGGTCTACTACGTCCAGTACGCGCACGCCCGGCTCTCGTCGATCCTGCGCAACGCCGCCGACCTGGGCGTGACCGTCGACGCCGACGGCTACGACCCGTCGCTGCTGTCCGAGCAGCGCGAGGGCGAGCTGCTGCGCGCGCTGGCCGAGCTGCCGCGCGTCGTGGCCCGGGCCGCCGAGCTGCACGAGCCGCACCGTGTCGCGCGCTACCTCGAGGACACCGCCTCGACCTTCCACAAGTTCTACGACGTCTGCCGCGTGCTGCCGCAGGGCGACGAGGAGGTCGGCGACCTGCACCGGGCCCGTCTGGTGCTCGTCGCAGCCACCCGCCAGGTGATCGCCAACGGCCTGGCCATGCTCGGCGTCTCGGCCCCGGAGCGCATGTGATGCGCGCGCACGAGGCGGGCGCCATCCACGGCCAGGCCGGCGACCGCGGCCCGGCCTGGCTGCAGCGCCTGGACGACCCCAACGAGCTGGTCGCGCACCTGTGGGCGGCCAACGTGTCCAAGAGCGACGGCGTGCTCGAGGTCGCGGGCGTCACCGCGCCCGAGCTGGCCGCCGAGTTCGGCACGCCGACCTACGTGGTCGACGAGGACGACTTCCGCGCCCGCGCCCGCGGCTTCCGTGACGCGTTCGCGGGCGCCGACGTCTACTACGCCGGCAAGGCGTTCCTCTGCGTCGCCACGGCCCGCTGGATCGCCGAGGAGGGGCTGAACCTGGACGTGTGCACCGGCGGCGAGCTCGCCGTCGCGCTGCGCGCCGGGTTCCCGACCGAGCGCATCGGCCTGCACGGCAACAACAAGAGCGTCGCCGAGCTGCGCCGCGCGCTCGAGGTCGGCGTCGGCCGCATCATCGTCGACTCCTTCGAGGAGATCGAGCGCCTGGCCGCGCTGACCGCCGAGCTGGGCGTCACCGCCCCGCTCATGGTGCGCGTGACCGCGGGCGTCGAGGCGCACACGCACGAGTACATCTCGACCTCGCACGAGGACCAGAAGTTCGGCTTCTCGATCACCGGCGGCGACGCCCTGGAGGCGGTCCGGCGCATCCTCGACCGTCCCGGCCTGGAGCTGCGCGGGCTGCACTCGCACATCGGCTCGCAGATCTTCGTCACCGACGGCTTCGAGGTCGCCGCGCGGCGCGTGCTGCGGCTGCAGGGCCAGATCGAGCGCGAGCTCGGCGCCGTCCTGCCCGAGCTCGACCTCGGCGGCGGCTTCGGCATCGCCTACACGACTCAGGACGACCCGTCGACGCCCGGCGACCTCGCCCGGCGCATGGTCAAGATCGTCCAGGACGAGTGCGCGGCCGAGGGCATCGCCGTGCCTCACCTGTCGATCGAGCCGGGGCGCGCCATCGCCGGCCCGTCGACGTTCACGCTGTACGAGGTCGGCACCACCAAGGAGGTCGCCCTGGACGGCGGTGCCTCGCGCCGCTACGTCTCGGTCGACGGCGGCATGAGCGACAACATCCGGCCGGCGCTCTACGGCGCCGACTACTCGTGCACGCTCGCCTCGCGCACGTCCGAGGCGACGTCGGTGCTGAGCCGGGTCGTGGGCAAGCACTGCGAGAGCGGCGACATCGTGGTCAAGGACGAGTTCATGCCCGCCGACGTCGAGGCCGGCGACCTGCTCGCCGTGCCCGGCACCGGGGCGTACTGCCGGTCGCTGGCCAACAACTACAACCACGTCCCGCGCGCGGCCGTGGTCGCCGTCCGCGACGGCGAGGCCCGGCTGATCCTGCGCCGCGAGGACGAGGACGACCTGCTGCGCCTCGACGTCGGCTGAGGTCCGGTCGGTTCCCTCGCCGGCCCGTCCGGCGGTCAGTCCTGGTCACGTTCCCAGGGCGGGCGGTGAGTCCTGGTCACCTTCCCGGGGCGGGCGGTGACCTGTGGTCACTTCCGGCGGCGGGAGTGACCGCCACTCACCGCTCGCGGTGACGGGTCCGGCGAAAGTGACCACCACTCACCGCTCGGGGACGTCCTCGAGCGGGCGCAGCAGCCGACGCGGGCCCGCCCCGTCGGCGGCCAGCGCGTCGTCGGCGTTGTAGAGCGCGCAGCTGCGCAGCGACAGGCAGCCGCAGCCGATGCAGCCGTCGAGCGAGTCGCGCAGCCGGGTGAGCTGGTCGATGCGCGCGTCCAGGTCGTCGCGCCACGAGCGCGAGAGCCGGGCCCAGTCCGCCTTCGTCGGGCTGCGGTCGCCGGGCAGCGTCGCCAGCGCCTCCCTGATGCGTCCCAGCGAGATGCCCAGCTGCTGGGAGGCGCGGACGAACGCCAGGCGGCGCAGCACGTCGCGGTGGTAGCGGCGCTGGTTGCCGGCCGTGCGCTCGCTGGCGATGAGTCCCTCGCGCTCGTAGAAGTGCAGCGCCGAGACGCTCACGCCGGCGCGCGCAGCCGTCTCTCCCGGGGTCAGGCGGTGGCGTCGCTGCTCGGCGTTCGACACGCGGGTCCTCCTCGGCTTGACCTCAACCACTGTTGAGGTTGTTCGCTGGCGTCAACCTACTCGAAGGAGCACTCGATGCCACCCGCTCGCCCCCGCCGGTTCCGTCCGGTCCGCCCGGACGTCACCGTGTCCTCGCCGCTCGCCGCGGCGGCCCACCTGCACCTGTGGGCGACCCGGTGAGCGCGGGACCTACGCTCGACCCCGTGGTGGACGCACGCCGACGGGAACGGCTCTGGGCCGGTCCGCAGGGCGCCGTCGTCGCCGGCGTCTTCGCCACCGCCTTCCTCTTCGCGTTCGAGTCGTACGCGATCGCGACCGCGCTGCCGCTCGTCGCGGCCGACCTCGACGGACTGTCGCTGGTCGGCGTCTCGTTCGCGGTCATGCTGGCGGCGTCGGTGGTGACGATGACCGTCTCCGCGCCGTGGTGCGACCGCGAGGGTCCCACCGTGCCGCTGCTGACCGGCGTCGCCGGGTTCGTCGTCGGACTCGTCGTCTCCGGGACGGCCCCGACGATGGAGCTGTTCGTGGCCGGGCGCGCCGTGCAGGGTCTCGGCTCGGGCCTCACGACCGTCGCGTTGTACGTGCTGGTCGGGCAGGCGTTCGCCGAGCACGTGCGTCCGCGCGTGTTCGTCGTGCTGACGTCGGCCTGGGTGCTGCCCGCGCTCGTCGGTCCGCCGGTCGCGGGCTGGGTCGCCGAGACCGCCGGCTGGCGCT
>NZ_JBNFNZ010000090.1:0-7021 GCF_057364525.1 Aeromicrobium sp. PFPM2_SD2 | reverse complement strand
GCAGGGCCGCGGCGTCGGGCTCCTGGCCCTGCAGCGCGACCAGCTCGCAGTAGCCGCGCGCGGTGGCGTCGACCTGGTCGAAACGAGATCCGCCGGCCGTCGACCACCGCCGCGGCCCCCGGATGGACCTGGCCGCAAGCGGCCAGGATCAGTGCAGCCGGCGCGAGCAGCGCGGCACGTCGTACCCCCATGCCGCCGATGCTACTCACGAGTCGGCGCGCACGGCCTCCTCTTTCGCCAGACGGGTGTGGTGACGGCCGTAGAACAGGTAGATCGCCAGGCCGACGACCAGCCAGACCAGGAAACGCAGCCAGGTCTCGACCGCCAGGTTCGTCATCAGGGCCACGCAGGCCAGCGCGGAGAGCACCGGGACGAGCGGGACCCACGGCGTGCGGAACGGACGCTCGAGGTCGGGCTTGGTGCGGCGCAGGACGAGCACCGCGACCGAGACGACGAGGAAGGCGAACAGCGTGCCGATGGAGACCATCTCGGCGAGCGTGTGGATGGGGACGAACGCGGCCAGCAGCGCGACGGCGGTCACGATGAGCACCGTGAGCCGCACAGGCGTGTGGAACGTCGGGTGCAGCTTGCCCAGCGAGTGCGGCAGCAGGCCGTCGCGGGCCAGCGCGTAGCCGATGCGGCCCATGGCCACGAGCTCGACCAGGATCACCGAGGTCAGGCCGGCGACGGCGGCGATGCCGATGAGGATGCCGGCCCAGCCCAGGCCGACCTGCTTGAACGCGTCCGAGATCGGGGCGCCCTCGCTGAGGTCGGAGTACTTGACCATGCCGGTCAGGACGATGCAGACGCCGACGTACAGCAGGGTGCAGATGGCCAGCGTGCCGAGCAGGCCGCGCGGCATGTCCTTCTCGGGCTTCTCGGTCTCCTCGCCCAGGTTGGCGACGGCCTCGAACCCGCTGTAGGCGAAGAAGACGACCGCGGCGGCGACGAGCACGCCGGTCACGCCGTAGGCGGTGGCGTCCGCGCCGGTGGCCCACTGCCACAACGGCTGCTTGAGGCCCGAGGCACTCTCCTCCGGCGTCGTCGACCTCGGGATGACCGGGTCCCAGTTGGCGGCCTTGACGAAGAACGCGCCCACGCCGATGACGAACAGGCAGACCGCCACCTTGATGACGACCAGCGCGTTCGTCACCCACTTGGACTCACGGATGCCGACCGCCGCGACGACGCCCAGCGCCACGACGATGAACACGGCCCCGAGGTTGACGACGGAGTCCTCCTCGCCGAAGAAGGCCTGCGGCAGCCCGAAGACGTCCTGCAGGTAGCCCGACCACCCCCGGCTCACCACCGCGGCGCCGAGCGCGAACTCCAGGATCAGGTCCCAGGCGATGACCCAGGCGGCGAGCTCGCCGATGGTGGAGTAGGCGTACGTGTACGAGCTGCCCGCGGTCGGCACGGCGGCGGCCAGCTCGGCGTAGCAGATCGCGGCGAGCATCGCGACGACGCCGGCGATGAGGAAGGCGATGGTGATGGCCGGCCCGGCGTTGTTCTTGGCCTGCACGCCGGTCAGGGTGAAGATGCCCGTGCCGATCACGATGCCGATGCCGAAGCCGATGAGGTCGGTCGCCCGCAGGCGGCGCGACAGCCGGGGTCCCTCGGACTCCGACATGGGGTTGTCGTCGGAGTTCTGCTCGACGACGTCGTCGATGTCCTTGGTGCGGAACAACCCCGAAAATGCCATGGCGCACAACGTACGTGCGGCTCGGCCCCCCGCAACTCGGAGCCGATCGGGTCGTGCGGCCGGGCTACAGGACGCGCTGGACGAGCGGCACCTTGCGCAGCACGAGGACGATCGCGTACGTCGCCACCAGCACCACGAGGCCGCGCACGAACAGGTGCACGGTGCCCGCCGCCGCCGGGCCGTCGGCGGCGAACAGGTGCCGCTCCACGACGTAGAGCAGGGTCAGGTGCAGGCCGAAGACGCCGAGGGTGGCGTCGCCGAGCGTGCGTCCCCAGCGAGCCAGCCGGCCGCGGGCCAGGAAGCCCAGCGCCGCGCCCTCGCGCACGAGTCCCTGGGCGACGAGGTAGACCAGCACGGAGTACAGGATCGTCAGGCCGCTGTAGTACGAGCTGGCCGGCACATAGGTGGTCAGCCAGGCCGGGACGTCCGGGTTCTGGAACTGCCAGCCCATGTACCAGAACCCGGCGACGACACCCGCGACCGCGGCGAGCAGGGCCGGGCCCCGCAGCACGACGCCGCGCAGCGCGTAGCCCAGCACGAACAGGCCGACGTACGGCAGCCACCACGTCCAGGGCGTCAAGACGATGACGACCGGGTCGTTGCGCACCTGCCGGGTGGCGACCGAGAGCGCGGGCATGAGCGCCAGCCCGACGCCCAGGACGAGCACCGCCCGGCGACTCACGCTGGCGACGAACGGCACCAGCACCGGCGTGAACAGCGCCAGGCCGAGCACGATCCAGAAGAAGTACAGGGCGGTGTACAGGTTGCCGTTGAGGATCATGGCGACGACCTCGCGGACGCCGAGGTCGGGCCGGTCGTGCAGCACCAGGAGCAGGTACCAGACGTGCCAGAACACGAGCGGCGGCACGAGCCGGACCGCCCGCTTGCGCAGGAACGGCCCGGGGCCCCGGTAGCTCCGCGGCGAGAGCAGCGTGGCGCCGCTCATCATGACGAACACGAGCACCGCGAACTTCGTGCCGTGGGCCAGGTAGATGGCCAGGTCGCCGCGGACGGTGTCGCGCGCGTCCGGGAGGATCGTGTTGGCGAACAGCACGTGCATCGCGACGACGCTGACGATGCACACCACCCGCAGCCACGACAGCCACGCCAGGTCCTCGCGGGGCGGGGTGGTCGGGGTGGCCTGCTCGGTCGGGGCGGCGCTCGTCACCCGCGGGAGTCTAGACCGGCTCCGTGACCGGTCAGGCCGAGGCGTCCTCGCGCACCGGCACGATCGTGTCGACGACCGTGCGCACCCACTCCAGCAGCGGCCCGTCACGCAGCGGCTGGCCGCCGACCGCGGCGGTGCGCGGACGCGGGACGAGCACGACCTGGCCGGCCTTCTTGTACAGGCTCTTGGGGTAGACCCGGTTGAGCCGCAGCTGCATCGACTCGGGCAGGTCCAGCGACGCGAACCGGACGTTCGAACCGGCCGACGTGACCTCGCTGATGCCGGCCTGGCGCAGCCGGACGCGCAGGCGCGCGACGTCCAGCAGCGTCCCGACCGACTCGGGCGGCTCGCCGTAGCGGTCGACGAGCTCCTCGCGCAGCGCGGTGACGTCGTCCTCGGTGCGGACGTCGGCCAGCCGCTTGTACATCTCCAGGCGCAGGCGCTCGGACGGCACGTAGTCGTGCGGCAGGTGCGCCTCGATGGGCAGCTCGATCTTGACCTCCGGCTCGGGCTCGCCCTCGCCACGGAACTCGGCGACGGCCTCGCCGACCAGCCGGATGTACAGGTCGAAGCCCACGTCGGCGATGTGACCGGACTGCTCGCCGCCGAGCAGGTTGCCGGCGCCGCGGATCTCCAGGTCCTTCATGGCCACGGCCATGCCGCCGCCGAGCTCGGAGTGCTGGGCGATCGTGGCCAGCCGGTCGTGCGCGGTCTCGCTGAGCGGCTTCTCCGGCGGGTACAGGAAGTAGGCGTAGGCCCGCTCGCGCGAGCGTCCGACGCGGCCGCGCAGCTGGTGCAGCTGGCTCAGGCCCAGGGTGTCGGCGCGCTCGATGATCATCGTGTTGGCGTTCGACACGTCCAGGCCCGACTCGACGATCGTCGTGCACACGAGCACGTCGTAGCGCTTCTCCCAGAAGTCGACCATGACCTGCTCGAGCTGGGCCTCGCTCATCTGGCCGTGCGCGGCGGCCACGCGGGCCTCGGGCACGAGCTCCTTGAGCCGGGCGACGGCCTTCTCGATGCTCTGCACCCGGTTGTGGATGTAGAACGCCTGGCCCTCGCGCAGCAGCTCGCGGCGGATGGCCGCGATGACCTGCTTGTCCTCGTACGGCCCGACGAAGCTGAGCACCGGGTGGCGCTCCTCGGGCGGGGTGGCGATGGTCGACATCTCGCGGATGCCGGTGACCGCCATCTCCAGGGTGCGCGGGATGGGCGTGGCCGACATCGACAGCACGTCCACGGCCGCGCGCAGGTGCTTGAGCGCCTCCTTGTGCTCGACGCCGAAGCGCTGCTCCTCGTCGACGATGACCAGGCCGAGGTCCTTGATCTTCACGCCCGGCTGCAGCAGGCGGTGGGTGCCGACGACCATGTCGATGGAGCCGTCCTCCAGACCGGCCAGCACCGCCTTGGTGTCCTTCTCGGTCTGGAAGCGCGACAGCGGCTTGACCGTCACGGGGAACTGGGCGAACCGCTCCGCGAACGTCGCGTAGTGCTGCTGGACGAGCAGGGTGGTCGGGACGAGCAGGATGACCTGCTTGCCGTCCTGGATGGCCTTGAACGCGGCGCGCACGGCGATCTCGGTCTTGCCGAAGCCGACGTCGCCGCAGACCAGGCGGTCCATCGGGACCTCCCGCTCCATGTCGCGCTTGACCTCCTCGATCGTCGACATCTGGTCGGGCGTCTCGATGTAGGCGAAGGCGTCCTCGAGCTCGCGCTGCCAGGGGGTGTCGGGACCGAAGGCGTGCCCCTTGGTCGACTGGCGGGCGGCGTAGAGCTTGATCAGCTCGCCGGCGATCTGGCGGACGGCGCGACGGGCCTTGTTCTTGCGGTTCGTCCAGTCCGAGCCGCCGAGCTTGTCCAGGCTCGGGCTCTCGCCGCCGACGTACCGGCTGACCTGGTCGAGCTGGTCCATGGGGACGAACAGCCGGTCGCCGGGCTGGCCGCGCTTGCTCGGGGCGTACTCGATGACCAGGTACTCGCGGGCCGCGCCCTGCACGGTGCGGTTGACCAGCTCGACGTAGCGGCCGACGCCGTGCTGCTCGTGCACGACGTGGTCGCCCGGGCTCAGCTCGAGCGGGTCGACCTGCTTGCGCCGGCGGGCCGGCATCTTGCGCTCGGACCGCTCGACGGCGCGCTGGCTGACCAGGTCGTCGTAGGTGAGCACGACGAGGTCGAGCTCCTCGACGAGCAGGCCGTGGTCGAGGTCGCCGACGAGCACCTGCACGACGCCGGGTGCGGCGTCGGCGTCGGTGCTGCCGGCCAGGTCGTTCTCGCCCAGCCACTCGACGGTGCGCTGCGCCTGGCCGGGGCCGGGCACCACGACCAGGACGTGCTGCTTCTGGCCCAGCCAGCGGCGGACGTCCTCGGCGACGGCGGGCAGGTCGCCGCGGTAGACCGGTGCCTCGGCGACGGCGACCTTGCGGGTCTCCTCGTCCAGGTCGAGGCCGAACGGGCTCTGCGACCACCAGCCGAGCCCACGGGCGAGGCTGTGCTCGCGGACGTCGTCGAGCTCGCGGAACGCGGCCGAGCCGAGGTCGATGGGCGACTCGGCGCCGGTGGCGGCGGCCGCCCAGGACGCCTGCAGGAACTCCTCGCTCGTCGCGACGAGGTCGGCCGCCCGGGCCCGGACCCGCTCGGGGTCGAGCACGAGGACGGTCGAGCGCTCGGGCAGCAGGTCGACGAGCAGCTCCATCTCGTCCACGAGGACCGGGGCGAGCGACTCCATGCCCTCGACCGCCTGGCCCTCGGCGATCTTGGTCAGCAGCTCGGCCAGCGACGGGTGGGCCTGGGCCAGGGCGGCGGCGCGCTCGCGGACCTGGTCGGTGAGCAGCAGCTCGCGGCACGGCGGCGCCCACAGGCGTCCGACCTCCTCGAGCGTGCGCTGGTCGGCGACGGCGAACTGGCGCACCTCGTCGACCTCGTCGCCCCAGAACTCGACCCGGACCGGGTGGTCCTCGGTGGGCGGGAAGACGTCGACGATGCCGCCGCGCACGGCGAACTCGCCGCGGCGCTCGACCAGGTCGACGCGCGTGTACGCGGCGGCGGCCAGGTCGCGCACGACCTGCTCCAGCTCGACCTGCTGGCCCTTGGTCAGCTCGACCGGCTCGAGGTCGGCCAGGCCGCGCACCTGCGGCTGCAGCACCGAGCGCACCGGAGCGACGACGACCTGGACCTCCTGGCCCGGCTCGGGGTGCACGAGGCGGCGCAGCGCGGCGAGGCGGCGGCCGACCGTGTCCGAGCGCGGCGACAGGCGCTCGTGCGGCAGCGTCTCCCACGCCGGGAAGGCGACGACGGCGTGCTCGCCGAGCAGGCAGCGCAGCTCGACGGCCAGCTCGTCGGCCTCGCGGGCGGTGGCGGTGAGCGGCCAGGACCGGGCGGCGCCGCGACGCGCGTCGACCAGGAACGGGCGGATCGCGCCGGGGCCTGGACGACCAGCTCGGCCAGGCCCTCACGACGGTCGTCGGCGGCGCGGCGCAGCGTGGGCTCGGCGGCCAGGCGGGTGCGCAGGGAGGAGAGAGACATCTATCGGTTGAACGCGCTCTGGGTCTTTTCTAGTCCCACCGAGACGAGGCTCTCGACCGCGTCGGCGGCCTCCTCCAGGTGCAGGTCCAGCTCCTTGCGCTCGATCGAGGAGTACGGCTTGAGCACGAAGTCGTGGACCTCCTGGCGTCCGGGCGGACGTCCGATGCCGCAGCGCACGCGGTAGAAGTCGCCGGTGCCCAGGGACTGGCGGATGCTCTTGAGCCCGTTGTGCCCGTTGTCGCCGCCGCCGAGCTTGACCCGCAGGGCGGCGAAGGGGATGTCGAGCTCGTCGTGGATCGCCACGACGTGGTCGGGCGCGACGTCGTAGAACGAGGCCAGCGCCTTGACCGGTCCGCCGGTCTCGTTCATGTACGAGCGCGAGCGACCCAGCACCACCCGCTCGCCGGCGAGGCGTCCCTCGACGACGTCGGTGCGGGTGGCCTTGTGGGACTTGAAGCGACCGCCCATGCGGGCGGCCAGGACGTCGGCCACCAGGTAGCCGACGTTGTGCCGCGTGGCGGCGTAGGCCCGGCCCCGGGTCCCGAGGCCGACCACCAGCCAGGTCACTCGGACTCGGTGGACTCCGCCGGGGTCCTCGTCGGCGGCGGCGTCGTCGGCGCCGGAGCGGT
>NZ_JBNFNZ010000089.1:0-7036 GCF_057364525.1 Aeromicrobium sp. PFPM2_SD2 | reverse complement strand
CGGCGGCGAGCGGGCGTCCGTGCTCGGCGACGCGGCCGATGCGCGCGGGGTTGGCCGACATCACCTCGGCCACGCGCGCCCAGCTGAGCGCCCCGGTGTCGACCATCGTGGCCTGGACGACCGACAGCGCCGTCTCCAGCCCGATCATGCCGAACGCGGCCGCGCCCCACTCGCAGTCCTTGTCCTCCATCGGGTGCGGGGCGTGGTCGGTCGCGACGATGTCGATCGTCCCGTCGGCCAGGCCCTCGCGGACGGCGGCGACGTCGTCGGCCGAGCGCAGCGGCGGGTTGACCTTGTAGATCGGGTCGTAGGAGCGCACCAGGTCGTCGGTCAGCAGCAGGTGGTGGGGCGTGACCTCGGCCGTGACGTCGATGCCGCGGCTCTTGGCCCAGCGCACCAGCTCGACCGAGCCGCGCGTGGACAGGTGGCACACGTGCAGGCGCGAGCCCACGTGCTCGGCCAGCAGGACGTCGCGGGCGACGATCGCCTCCTCGGCGACGGCGGGCCAGCCGGCCAGGCCGAGCTCGCCGGACAGCGGGCCCTCGTTCATCTGCGCGTCCACGGTGAGCCGCGGCTCCTGCGCGTGCTGGGCGACGACGCCGTCGAACGCCTTGACGTACTCCAGGGCGCGGCGCATGAGCACCGGGTCCCAGACGCACTTGCCGTCGTCGGAGAACACGCGGACCCGGGCGGCGGAGTCGGCCATGGCGCCGAGCTCGGCCAGCCGCTCGCCGCCAGGCCGACGGTGACGGCACCGACGGGCTGGACGTCGCAGTAGCCGTGCTCACGGCCCAGGCGCCAGACCTGCTCCACGACGCCGGCGGTGTCGGCGACCGGCTCGGTGTTGGCCATGGCGTGGACGCAGGTGAAGCCGCCGCGGCGCGCCGCGCGCCGGTGCGGACGGTCTCGGCGTCCTCGCGGCGGCTCGCGCAGGTGGGTGTGCAGGTCGACGAGGCCGGGCAGCGCGACCAGGCCCTCGGCGTCGACCTCGGTGGCGCCGGCGGGGGCGTCCAGGTCGGTGCCGACGGCGGTGATGCGCCCGTCCTCGAGCAGCAGGTCGGCGACCTGCTCCCCCAGCACGCTGGCGCGGCGGACGACGTACGTGCCGGTGCTCATGCGATCTCCTCGGTGTGGTCCTGGCGGCCGCTGAGCAGCAGGTACAGGACGGCCATGCGGACGGCGACGCCGTTGGTGACCTGCTCGACGATGACCGAGCGGTCGCTGTCGGCCACGTCGGCGCTGATCTCCATGCCGCGGTTCATCGGGCCGGGGTGCATGACCACGGCGTGCTCGGCCAGGCGGTTCATGCGCGCCGCGTCCAGGCCGTAGCGGCGGCTGTACTCGCGGGCGCTGGGGAAGAACGAGGCGTTCATCCGCTCCCGCTGCACGCGCAGCATCATCACCGCGTCGGCTCCCTCGAGCGCGGCGTCGAGGTCGTAGGACGTGTCGACCGGCCACTGCTCGACGCCGACCGGCAGCAGCGTCGGCGGCGCCACGAGCGTGACCTTCGCGCCGAGCGTGTGCAGCAGCAGCGCGTTGGACCGCGCGACCCGGCTGTGCAGCACGTCGCCGACGATCGTGATGCGGCGTCCGGCCAGGTCGCCCAGGTGGCGGCGCATCGTGAACGCGTCCAGCAGCGCCTGCGTCGGGTGCTCGTGCGTGCCGTCGCCGGCGTTGACGACGACGCCGCGGGTCCAGCCGGCCTCGGCCAGGCGGTGCGGGGCCCCGGACGCGTGGTGGCGCACGACCACCGCGTCCGCGCCCATCGCCTCCAGGGTCAGGGCGGTGTCCTTCAGCCCCTCGCCCTTGGACGCGCTGGAGCCCTTCGCCGAGAAGTTGATGACGTCCGCCGACAGCCGCTTGGCGGCGGCCTCGAACGAGATGCGGGTGCGCGTGGAGTCCTCGAAGAACAGGTTGACGACCGTCAGGCCGCGCAGCGTCGGGAGCTTCTTGATCGGCCGCTTGGCGATCGAGAGCATCTCCTCGGCGGTGTCGAGGATCTGGGTGGCGTCCTCGCGGCTCAGGTCGCCGGCGCTCAGCAGGTGCTTGATCACGCGGCACCGCCCTCGATGGTCACGTGGTCGGCGTCGTCGTGCTCGGCGACCCGGACCTTGACCTTCTCGGCCAGCGACGTCGGCAGGTTCTTGCCCACGAAGTCGGCGCGGATCGGCAGCTCGCGGTGGCCGCGGTCGACCAGCACGGCCAGCTGGACGGCCTTCGGGCGTCCGAGCTCGCTGACCGCGTCGAGCGCGGCGCGGATCGTCCGGCCAGAGAACAGCACGTCGTCGACCAGGACGACGACCTTGCCGTCGACGTCCTCGGGCACCTCGGTGCGGCCGATGGCCCGGGCGGGCTTGAGCCGCAGGTCGTCGCGGAACATGGTCACGTCGAGCGACCCGGCGGTGATGGTGCGGCCCTCGACCTCGCTCATCCGGGCGGCGATGCGCCGGGCGAGGTGGACGCCGCGGGTGGGGATGCCCAGGATCACCACGCCCTCGGAGTCGCGGTTGCGCTCGAGGATCTCGTGGGTGATGCGGGTGAGTGCCCGGGCGATGTCTCGCTCGTCGAGCACGGTGCGTGCAGGCACGCCGGCAGCTGGACTCTCAGGAGTCACGCTGACCTCCTTCTCCGCCTCACGGGACGGTGGTTAAAGGACGTCTTTGTCGTCGTTCAACCTACCAGCGTGGCGCCCGTCACCCGGGGCCGGACTCGGCGCGTGGGACGGACCCGCGGCTCGGCGCCGCGGCTACTTCACGAAGCCCTCGTCGACGAGCCAGTCCCGCGCGACGATCGCGGGGTCCTCGCCCTCGACGTCCACCTTGGCGTTGAGCTCGAGCATGACCTCGTTCGTCAGTCGGGGCGCGATCGCCGCGTTGACGTCGGCCAGCTCCGGGTGCTCCTCCAGCACGTCGCTGCCGACCACGAAGCTGAGGTTGTAGAGCGGGAAGAACTGCTTGTCGTCCTCCAGCGTGGTCAGGCCGAGACCGGGGATGCGGCCGTCGGTGGTGTAGACCTCGCCGAAGTTGCACCGCCCCCGGGCGGTCGCCGTGTAGATGACGCGGGCGTCCAGGGTGATGACGTCGCCCAGGTCCGCGGGGGTCAGCCCGTACGTGCGCAGCATCGGCACGAACCCGTCGTCGCGCTTGGAGAACTCGCTCTCCACGCAGAAGGTCAGCTCCTCCTTCGGCAGCGACGCGAGCTGCGACAGCGACGTGATGCCGAGCCGCTCGGCGGTGTCCTCGGCGGTGGCGAACGCGTAGGTGTTGTTCAGCGGGGCCGGGTCCAGCCAGGTCAGGCCGTTGGCCAGGTCGGCGTCGCGGACGGCCTCGAACTGCTGCTGCTCGCCCTTGACCGGCTGGTCGTTGCCCAGGTAGTTGATCCACCCGGTGCCCGTGTACTCCGGGGCGACGTCGACACGGCCGTCGACGGACGCCTGGCGCACGCCGAAGCTGCCCGGCGTGTTGCTGAGGTTCGTGACGTCGGCACCCAGCGCGTTCAGCACGATCGACAGCAGGTTGCCCAGGATGAGCTGCTCGGTGAAGTCCTTGGAGCCCACCGTGATCGGGGCGCCCTCGAGCGACGGCGCCTCGGGCAGGTCGGCCGGCTCGGCGTCCAGCACGGTGCCGGAGGCGGACTGCAGGCCGCAGCCGGTCAGGGCGAGGCACAGCAGCGCGGCGACCGCGCCGGTGGCGCGGCGGTGACGTCGGGTCATGTCAGCCGACTCCCTTCGGGGCGGCGGCCAGCTCGGCGAGCCGCGCGACCCAGTCGATGAGCAGGGCCAGCGCCGCGACGAGCACGGCGCCGACCACCAGGGTGGTGTCCTGCTGGAGCTTGATCCCGGCCGTGATGAGGTTGCCGAGGCCGCCGGCGCCGGTGAACGCGGCCAGGGACGCGGTGCCGACGATGAGCACCAGGGCGGTGCGGACGCCGGCCACGATGACGCGCAGGGCCAGGGGCAGCTCGACCCGCACCAGCGTCGCGAACGACGACATGCCCATGCCGCGGGCGGACTCGACGAGACGCGGGTCGACGCCGTCCAGGCCGGTGACGGTGTTCGCCACGATGGGCAGGACGCCGTAGACGGCCAGCGCGGCCACGGCGCCGGTGCGGCCGACGTCGAAGATCACCGCGCCCAGCGCGATGAGCCCGATCGCCGGGGCGGCCTGGCCGAACCCGGCGACCGTGATGATCGGCTGGGAGAAGCGCCGCATCCGGCCGCGGGTCAGCAGCACGCCCAGCGGCACGGCGACGAGGACGGTCAGCACCGTGGCCATCACGCTGATCGCCAGGTGCTGGCCCAGCAGCGTCAGCAGGTTGTCCACGGACAGGGAGCGGCGCTCGACGTCGGTCACGTCCGCCCGGTCGACGTAGACCAGGCAGGCCACCACCGCGACGACGACGACGAGCGGCTGGCCCAGCCAGCGCATCACGCCCGGTCGGTCGGTGCTGGCCGTCCCGACGACCTTCTCGTCGCCGGGCTCGACCGTCGCCTGGGCCGTGCTCACGCCGGCTCCCCGCGGAGGCCGCCGCGGCGTCCCGGCGCCGCGGATGTCCTCCATCGCCGCCATGATCGTCTCGACCCGGACGACGCCCTCGTAGCGGTGGCGGCGGCCCGTCACCACGACCACGCCGTGGCTGGACGTCAGCATCTCGTCGAGCGCGTCGTTGAGCGTGGCGCCGGTGCTGACCACCTCGAGGTCGGGGTCGCGGGTGACGCGTCCCAGGCCGTCGCGCTCCAGCTCGCGCACCGACATCCAGCGCTGGGGCCGGTCCTGGCGGTCGAGCACGAGCACCCAGCGCCGGTCCATCCGGCGCGCGGTCTCGAGCGCGTCCTGCGGGTCGTCCCCGACGCGGACGACGGCCGCGTCGTGCAGGTCGACGTCACGCACCCGGGTCAGCGTCAGCTGCTTGAGCGCGGCGCCGTGGCCGACGAAGCCCTCGACGAAGTCGTTCGCCGGGTGGGCCAGGATCGCCTCCGGCGTGTCGTACTGGACGATCGTGCTGCCGACGTCCAGGACCGCGATCCGGTCGCCGACCTTGACCGCCTCGTCGAAGTCGTGGGTGACGAAGACGATGGTCTTGCGCAGCTCCTCCTGCAGGCGCATGAGCTCGTCCTGCAGGCGCTGGCGGGTGATCGGGTCGACCGCGCCGAACGGCTCGTCCATGAGCAGCACCGGAGGGTCGGCCGCCAGGGCCCGGGCGACGCCGACGCGCTGCTGCTGGCCGCCGGAGAGCTCGCGCGGGTACCGGTCGCGATAGTCCTGCGGCTCGAGGTTGACCAGCTCCAGCAGCTCGTCGACGCGCGCGGCGATGCGCTGCTTGTCCCAGCCGAGCAGCCTCGGGACGATCGCGATGTTCTGCGCCACCGTGTAGTGCGGGAACAGCCCCGCGCCCTGGATGACGTAGCCGATCGAGCGGCGCAGCTCGTTGGGGTCGGCCTGGGTGACGTCGCGGTCGCCGATGAGGATGCGCCCGGACGTCGGCTCGATCAGCCGGTTGATCATCTTCATCGTCGTGGTCTTGCCGCAGCCGGACGGGCCTACCAGCATGACCGTCTCGCCCGCGGGGATCTCCAGGGTGACGTCGTCGACCGCCGCAATCTCCTGCCCCGGGTACCGCTTGGTCACGTGGTCGAGCAGGATGCGCTCGCCGTGGGTGGTCTGGTCAGGCACGGATCCCCCTGGAGGTCGTCAGTCGGGTGAGCAGGTTCAGCACCAGGTCGAGCACCACCGCGAGCAGCAGGATGCCGACCGTGCCGGCGACGATGGAGTTGGTCGCGTTCGCGCCGCCCATGCGCGAGATGCCGGAGAAGATGTAGCCGCCGAGGCCGGGGCCCAGGACATACGCCGCGATCGCCGCGATGCCCATGAGCATCTGGCCCGAGACGCGGACGCCGGTCATGACGACCGGCCAGGCCGTGGGCAGCTCCAGCCGCACGAGGGTGGCGAAGCGGCCCATCCCCATCCCGCGGGCGGACTCGACGAGCGCCCGGTCGACGCCGGCGAGCCCGACGATCGCGTTGCGCAGGATGGGCAGGAAGCCGAAGAACACCAGCGCCACGACCGACGGCAGCACGCCGATCCCGACGACGCCGACGAGCAGGCCCAGCAGGGCGTAGGACGGGATGGTCAGGCCGACCGCCGAGAAGCCGGTCGCGACGGCGACCGCCCAGCGCGAGCGGTAGACCGCCACGGCCACCAGCAGCGCCAGGACGGTGGCGAGCGCCAGGGTCTGCACGACCAGGCTCAGGTGCTGGTAGGCCAGGAAGGACAGGACCGACCAGCGGTCCTGGACGAACTCGAAGAAGCTCACTCCGCCTCCGGGGTCGGGCGCCGTCAGGGCGCAGGGCGTCGGTCATCGGTCGTCGGCGGACGTTACCCGCCGACGGCCGGGCCCGCAGGTCCGCGAGCCGCTCCGGCGGCGTCCGGACGGCCGATTCTCGCCGGGCTGCCAGGGATCGGCACCGGTTCGAGATTCCTGTCCGCCCCGATCCGGGGACGCCGCCCGTGAGGCCCCACCACGCTCCCCCGGTGACCGCCCCGCCCTGACCCCCGCTGACGCCACCTGGCGCCGGCGCGTGCCCTCCACGCTGCTGTGGCTGCTCGCCCTGGTGCTCGTGCTCCTCGGACCCGAGGAGGCGGACCAGCGACCCGACGCCCTCGACTCGTTGGTGTCCTGGACGTCGTGGACCACGTTCGCCGTCGCCTTCGGGGGTGCCGCGCTCGTCACGCTCGCCGTGCTCGGCTTCCTGGCCCCCGCCGCGCGGCGGGCGTCGTGGCGGTGACGGCCCTGCCGTGCGTGGGACTGCTGGGCCCGCTGGCCCGCACGCTGCTCGCCGTCCTGGTGGTGCTGGTGGTGCTGGACCTGCTCCTCCTCCGGCGCCAGCGACGTCTGGCCGACCGGTGGACCGGTCCGCGCCAGGACGTCGTCCGCGGACCCCGCCTCACGTGTGGCCGTGGATCGGGGGCGCCGTGGTCGCCGCGTTCCTCACCGTGGTCCTCCTGGCGGTCGCCTGACGCTCCGGGCCGAGGACCGG
>NZ_JBNFNZ010000088.1:0-7102 GCF_057364525.1 Aeromicrobium sp. PFPM2_SD2 | reverse complement strand
CCGCGGCCACGAGCGGGGCGTCGTGCGGTCGGTGCGCAGCAGCAGCGCCCACCACAGCAGCGCGACGAGCGCGCCCTCGCTCAGCCCGGCCACGACGTCGCTGGGGTAGTGGGCGCCGTAGAAGACGCGGCTCGCCGCGACGAGCAGGGCCAGGACGACCAGCAGCGTGATCAGCAGGCGACGTCGGCGACCGCGGCGCAGGGCGACGAGCGTGACGATGACCAGCACCGTGCACCCGACGCCGGCCGAGGACGAGTGCCCGCTGGGGAACGACAGGCCGTGGAAGACCGCGAGCGGCTCCTCGTGGACCGGACGGTCGCGGTCGACCAGCAGCTTCAGCAGCGGGTTCAGGACGGCCTCGGTCGCGCCGGCGGCGACGACGAACGCGGCCACCCGGTGGGCGCCGCGACGCCACAGCCAGATCGCGACGAGCAGCAGCGCGGGGGACCACGTCCAGCGGTCCAGGCCGACGCTGATCGCGTGGGCCGCGTCGCGGGCGAGGTCGTGGGTGCTGGTGAACACCAGGGCGCGCATCGAGAGCCGGGTGTCGAGGTCCTGCAGCCAGGACGAGCCGGTGACCACGAGCGTCCCGAGGCCGACGAGCAGCACGAGGAGGGTGGCGGTGAGGCCGGCCAGGAGCGCCGGGTGGGTCGGTCGCGCGCGTCGCACGTCGATCGTCACCAGCTGCTCCCCTCGTCGTCGGCCGAACCGGGCCAGCGTAGTGCCCGGGCGACGGGACCGCGCTGCCACGGGCCCGCGCCGATAGGCTGGGCGCGTGATCGACGCCAAGCTCCTGCGTGAAGACCCTGACCTCCTGCGTGCCGCCCAGCGACGTCGTGGGGAGTCCGAGAGCCTCGTCGACGAGCTGGTCGCCGCCGACGAGCGCCGTCGCTCCGCGATCGCCGCGTTCGAGGCCGTCCGCGCCGAGCAGAAGGCCATGGGCAAGCAGGTCGCGAAGGCGTCCGGCGACGAGAAGGCCGAGCTGCTGGCCCGCACCAAGGCGCTCGCCGCGCAGGTGAAGGAGGCCGAGGCGGCGCAGGGCGAGGCCGCCCAGGCGTTCGACCGGCTGCTCAAGGCGCTGCCGAACCTCGCGTCGGAGCAGGCGCCCGAGGGGGGCGAGGACGACTTCGTCGTGCTCGAGACCGTCGGCACCCCGCGCGACTTCGCCGCCGAGGGCTTCGAGCCCAAGGACCACCTCGAGCTCGGCGAGGCGCTCGGCGCCTTCGACGTCGAGCGCGGCGCCAAGGTCTCCGGCGCCCGCTTCTACTACCTGACCGGCGTCGGCGCGCAGCTCGAGCTCGCGCTGACCCAGCTCGCGATGAGCAAGGCCGCCGAGTGGGGCTTCACCCCGATGATCCCGCCGGCGCTGGTGAAGCCGCGCGCGATGGAGGGCACCGGCTTCCTGGGCCAGGCCGCCGACGACGTCTACTACCTGCCCAAGGACGACCTGTACCTCGTCGGCACCAGCGAGGTGCCGCTCGCCGCGTACCACTCCGACGAGATCCTGGACGCCGGGACGTTGCCGCGTCGCTACGCCGCGTTCAGCCCCTGCTACCGGCGCGAGGCAGGCTCGTACGGCAAGGACACGCGGGGCATCTTCCGCGTCCACTGGTTCGACAAGGTGGAGATGTTCGTCTACACGACGCCCGAGGAGGCCGCGGCCGAGCACGAGCGCCTGCTCGGCTGGGAGCGCGCCTGGCTGGACGCGCTGGAGCTGCCGTACCGGGTCATCGACGTCGCCGCCGGCGACCTCGGCCTGTCCGCGATCCGCAAGTTCGACTGCGAGGCCTGGATCCCGACCCAGGGCAAGTACCGCGAGGTCTCGTCGGCGTCCAACTGCACCCAGTTCCAGGCCCGCCGGCTGGACATCCGCGAGCGCACCGACGAGGGCCCGCGCCACGTCGCCACGCTCAACGGCACGCTGTGCGCCATGACCCGCACGATCATCGCCCTGCTGGAGAACGGCCAGCAGGCCGACGGCTCGGTGCGACTGCCCAAGGCCCTCCACGGCCTCCTTCCCGAGGTGCTGGAGCCGCGCTCGTGACCTTCCTTCCCCGGCTCGTCGCCCTCGACGTCGACGGCACCATCGTGAACGAGCGCAACGAGCTGTCACCGGCGGTGCGCGAGGCCGTCCGCGGCCTGGTCGCCCGCGACGTCGAGGTCGTCATCAGCACCGGCCGGGCGATCCCCGGCGTCCTGGACGTCGTGGAGAAGCTCGGTCTCGAGGGCCGTCACGCGATCGCCTCCAACGGCGCGGTCGTGATGTCGTACCCGCCGGTCGACATCCTGCACACGGTCACCTTCGACGCGTCCGAGGCCGTGCGCCGGGTGCTGGCCGAGATGCCCGACGCGATCGTCGCGGTCGAGGAGCTCGGCACCGGCTACCGCGTCAGCCGCCCGTTCCCGACCGGCGAGATCAACGGCACGATCGTGGTCGAGGACGTCGAGTCGCTCATCGCCGAGCCGGTCGTGCGCGTCATCATCCGCAGCCCCGACCATGCGCCCGAGGACTTCGGCGAGATCGTCCGCGGCCTCGGCCTGGACGACACGTCCTACTACATCGGCTACGACGCCTGGCTCGACCTCGCGCCGCAGGGCGTCTCGAAGGCGTACGGGCTCAAGGTGCTCTGCGACAAGCTCGGCGTCGATCGCTCCGAGGTGCTCGCGGTCGGCGACGGCAACAACGACGTCGAGATGCTCGAGTGGGCCGGACGCGGCGTGGCCATGGGCCAGGCGCCGCAGGCCGTCAAGGACGTCGCCGACGACGTCACCGGCTCGATCGACGAGGACGGTCTGCTCGACGAGCTGCAGCGCTACCTGTAGGTCCGCGCTCCGGCCTAGGGTCGCGGCGCGGTTGTAGACATCGAGCTAACGGGCCATCGGTCGGTGTCGCGGCGGTCAGCGACCGGAGACAAGCCGGCAGTTTCCGGATGATCGCACCCGAGCGCCTTCGGCTTTCCGCCGCACGCTCATTCCGCGCGGCAGCGAGTTTTCGAACTCGGGGACGGGTGAGGCGCGGGTGGTTCAGACTGTCGAACGGCAGGCTGCGCATCGCTGACCGGAGAGGTCCTTTCAATGGCGTATGACATGACTCCGTACGACGCACGAGCTTGGTCGGAGATCGAGCAGTGGCGGGACAAGCGGCTCGATTCTCGAGCCAGGCGCCTGCTTCCGAAGCGACTCCGCGACGGGCTAACCGATGCTGGTCGAAGCGCCAAGGGAAGGTTCGAGACGCTGCCGGGTGCCGGTGAGTTCGAGGCTCTCTTCGTGAAGGCCTTGGGCGGGTTCGTGGACGTCGGTTCGAAAGCGGCGATGAATTCGGTGCGGGACCGCGCCATCACAGCCGCCTTCAACAAGCGCGGTCATGACGTGCAGACGATCGATGACATCGCCAAGGTCGAGCTGTCCGACATCGACAAGACGAAGCCCAACCTGGCGCTGGCCTACACAGGAACGGCGATGGTCGAAGGCGCGGCGGCCGGGTTTGTGATCGCGGGTGGACAGATCGTTGCTGCCGGTGGCGCGGTTGCCGGAGCGGGTGCGGGCGCCGCACCGGGGATCGGAACCGTGGTCGGGGTGATGGCCGCGGACGCGGCGGCAGTTCTCGTTGCGGCGAACCGGGCCGTCGCGCACGTCGCGGCCTACTACGGATACGACCTGGACAGACCAGATGAGCGCTTGTTCGCGCTTGCGGTGCTCAGCATGGGAACGGCAGCAGAATCTGGCAAGGCAGCTGCCTACGTGGAGCTCAACAAGCTCGTGCAGCTGCTCGCGAGGCGTGCGACCTGGGACCAACTGCGCCAGAACGCCGTGACCGGGGTGGTTGAGAAGGTGTTTGCTCGCCTCGGCTTCCGGATCACGCAGCGCAAGTTGGGTCAAGCGGTTCCGCTGCTAGGCACGGTCATCGGCGCAGGCATGAATGCTCGACTCTTGTCGAGTGTCGTCGAGGATGCTGATCACATCTATCGAGAGCGTTTCTTGAGGGACCGCTACGGGATCGATGAGGCTGGAAACTTCGCTGAAGGGCAGGCTTTCGAGGATCCCGACGTCATCGACATCGCCGAGATTCTCGAGGAGGAGTCTGGTGGCACAGAGTCCGGCGAGAAGCCCGAGGGCGACATCGAGGGCGACGAGTAGAGCCCCCCGCCGCGCCGGTGCCGCGGTGGTCGTCGGCACCCTCGTGCTCGCCGCGTGCAGCGCGGACGACGACCTGCGCGCCCCGGGAAAAGTGTGCCGGCCGCCTGGACGAGGTGCTGGCCGAGAGCGACGTGGAGCGGGCCGACTTGGACGTCCCGGTGTCGTCGGTCACGCGGCTGGTCGGCGGCGGTGACGTGATCGTGCTGACCTGGGGCGAGCCTCCCGTCGCCGCTCGCGGCGTGCGCGTCTGCCTCCTGGACGAGCTCGGCGGCTCCGTGGAGCAGCAGAACGCCGTGGTCCGCCCCAATGGGCGTTCGCAACATCCGCGTCGGCGACCACGAGGCCACTTGGTCGACCTCGAACGTGCCGTTCTTCACCGCCGCCTTCGCCGACCTCGACGCGGTCTAGGGACGCCTCCCCCGCTGGCGCCCGGACGCGACGAGGCGCCCTTCCCGGTGAGGGAGGGCGCCTCGTCGTGGGTGCCGGGCTCAGGCGACCTTGCTGGTCTCCAGGCTGTCGAACGCGTCCAGCACCTCGTCGGTGGTGGGCACGCGGCGGATGGTGGGCGGAGCGGCGGCGACCTGCGCGGCCTGGCGCTCGCGCTCGCGGCGCAGGTGGCGCTTGATGGTCGAGGTCGAGCAGCCGAGCCGCTCGGCGAGCTGGTGGCAGGTGTCGTTCGGGTACGCCTGGCGCATCGCCACGACCGACTCGTGGTCGACCGGGCCGGCTCCGACCCGGGGGGCGCCGATGACGCCGGGGGCGGGCTGGCCGATCTCCACGCCGAGCATCGTGCGCATCTGACGGCGCTGGTCCTCGGTCGTGCACGCCACGTAGCCGCTGACGTCGACCTCGACGACCGAGCGGTACAGGCACTCGACGAACAGGGGGCACGCGGCGCACTGACGGTGCGCCGCCTGCATGCGGGCCTGCTGGTGACGGTGGTCGCCCGGACCCTCGTCGCTCAGGTCGTACGGCAGGAAGTCCTCCGGGGACTTCGCGCAGGCGGGGATGTAGGAGTCCGTCTCCATCGTCGTCACAGCAACCTCCGAGGTGGAACTGTGACGTACGTTACAGGTACATGCCCCCGGTGACACCGTCCGCGTCGATATTTCTCGTTTCGCCCTCTTTGCCACCGTTTGGCCCCGGAATGGCCAGCCGGATGTTCTGCAGCTGCTGCTGCGCGGCGACCTGCTGGGCGTAGAACGCGGCCTGGATGCCGTGGAACAGGCCCTCGAGCCAGCCCACGAGCTGGGCCTGGGCGATGCGCAGCTCGGCCTCGCTGGGCGCCTCGGCGCCGAACGGCAGGCTCAGCCGCTCCAGCTCCTCGACGAGCTCGGGCGCGAGGCCGTCCTTGAGCTCGGCGATCGACTGCTCGTAGATCTCGCGCAGCCGCGAACGGCTCGCCTCGTCGAGCGGGGCGGACTTCGCCTCCTCGAGCAGCTGACGGATCATGCCGCCGATGCGCATGACCTTCGCGGGCTGCTCGACGAGGTCGGCCGGCCCGGCCGTCTTCGCGTCGTCGCCGCCCTCGGCGACGTCGGCCTGCACGGTGACCGGACGGCCGTCCGGTCCGATGACCTGGAACTCTTCGGACATGTCGCCAGCGTAGTCAGCGGACGCGAAGCAGCACCTTGCCGACGTGGCTGGAGTCCTCGAGCACCTGGTGTGCCTCCCGGACGTCCTCGAGCGGCACGGTGCGGTGGACGACCGGACGCACGGTGCCGCGCTCGAGCAGCGGCCACACGTGCTCGACGGTGTCGGCGACGATGGCGGCCTTCTCCTCGGCGGGGCGGGCGCGCAGCGACGTCGCGGTGACCGAGGCGCGCTTGGCGAGCAGGCGGCCCAGGTCGAGCTCCGCCTTGGTGCCGCCCTGCATGCCGATGACCACGAGCCGCCCGCCGGTGTTGAGGGCCCGGACGTTGCGCTCGAGGTACTTGGCGCCCATGTTGTCGAGGACGACGTCGGGCCGGACGCCGGCGTCCGACAGCGCCTCGACGAAGTCCTGCTCGCGGTAGTCGATCAGCACGTCCGCGCCGAGGTCGCGACAGGCCTGGAGCTTCTCGGGGGTGCCGGCGGTGACGGCCACGCGCGCGCCCAGCGCCGTGGCGACCTGGATGGCGCAGGTGCCGATGCCGCTGGAGCCGCCGTGCACGAGCAGCGTCTCGCCCTCGCGCAGGCCGGCGGTCATGAACACGTTGGACCAGACCGTGCAGAAGACCTCCATGAGGCCGCCGGCGGTCACGAGGTCGACGCCCTCGGGCACGGGCGCGACCTGGCCGGCCGGCACGACGACCTGCTCGGCGTAGCCCCGCCGGACAGCAGCGCGCACACCTCCTGGCCCACCTCGAGCCCCTCCACGCCCTCGCCCAGCGCGGCGACGCGGCCCGAGCACTCCAGGCCGAGGACGCGCGTGGCGCCGGGCGGCGGGTCGTAGAAGCCCTGGCGCTGCAGGACGTCCGCGCGGTTGACCGCGGACGCGACGACGTCGATCAGGACTCGCCGGGTCGGGCCGGTCGGGGCGGGGCGAGGTCGGCGGACGACGAGGCGTCGACGCCTCCGGGCTCAGGGACGTGGACGGCACGCATGGCTCCACCGTACGGGCGAGGTCTGCCGCCGCACGCCCGGCGGGGGATAGGTTCGGACGGTGACCTCCCTGCCGACCGCCGCCGCGAGCGGTGGCCCCGGGAGCGTCACGCGAGTGCGTCCGCTCGGCGGCGTCCTGGCCTTCGCCGTGCTGGCCGTGCTGCTGCGGCTCCCGTTCCTGGGCTCCCTGGCCGGACGGGACGAGGCCGGCTACCTCATGGTCGGGGCGGGCTGGGGCCACGGCGACGACCTCTACGGCCGGTACTGGGTCGACCGTCCGCCGCTGCTCGTCTGGATCTTCGAGGCCGCCGGCGACCTGACCACCCTGCGCCTGCTCGGCTGCGCGCCGCGGCCGTCGCGTCCTGCTCGTCGGGGCGGCCCG
>NZ_JBNFNZ010000087.1:0-7113 GCF_057364525.1 Aeromicrobium sp. PFPM2_SD2 | reverse complement strand
GTCGGGGCCGGCCGGACGCGCGAGGGCGGTGCGCCAGCGCGCGAGCCGCGTCTCGGCGGCCTCCAGGTCGCTCGCGAACCACTCCCAGTCGCTGCGGTAGTGGTGCCCGAGCAGCGCCAGCCGGATCGCCATGGGGTCGTGCCCGGCCTCGCGCAGGCGTGAGACGAGCTCGAGGTTGCCCTTGGACTTGCTCATCTTCTCGCCGTCCAGCGCGACCATGCCCGCGTGCACGTACGCCTTCGCGAACGGCTCGCCGGTGGCGACCTGCGCCTCGCCGGCCGACATCTCGTGGTGCGGGAAGACCAGGTCGGACCCGCCGCCCTGGACGTCGAACGCCGTGCCGAGGTGGTGCAGCGCCATCGCCGAGCACTCGATGTGCCAGCCGGGGCGTCCCTTGCCGTAGGGGCTGTCCCACGACGGCTCGCCCGGACGCTCGGCCAGCCACAGCAGGCAGTCGAGCGGGTGCTTCTTGCCCGGACGGTCGGGGTCGCCGCCGCGCTCGCCGAAGATCGCGCGCATCGCGGTCTCGTCCAGGCCCGAGACGGCCCCGAAGCCGGGGTCGGCGTGGACGTCGAAGTACAGGTCGTCGTCGACGCGGTAGACCGCGCCGGCGGCCTCGAGCCGTCCGACGAGGTCGATCACCAGGTCGATGGCCTCGACCGCGCCCATGTAGTGCTGCGGCGGGATGATGCGCAACGCGGTCATGTCGGTGCGGAACAGCTCGGTCTCGCGCTCGGCCAGCGCCACCCAGTCCTCGCCGGTCGCATCGGCGCGCTCGAGCAGCGGGTCGTCGACGTCGGTGACGTTCTGCACGTACGTCACGTCCAGGCCGCGGTCGCGCCAGGCGCGCTGGAGCAGGTCGAAGGCCAGGTAGGTGGAGGCGTGGCCCAGGTGCGTCGCGTCGTACGGCGTGATGCCGCAGACGTACATCCGGGCCGTGCCCTCGGGGTCGAGCTCCCGGGCGGTGCCCGAGGCGGTGTCGTGCACCTGCGGGGCCGGGCCGCGGCCCAGTCCGAGACCGTCGAGCGAGGGGATGTCAGGTGCCGACCACGAACGCATGGGGCGAGCCTATCGGGACGTCCGCGAGGCGCACGGGGCCGTCGGCGCGCCGGGTGCGGCGGCGGCTGCCACCATGGCGGGCATGATCATCGACTGCGCGGTCTACCGGCACGGCGAGCGCCACTCCGTGGACCCGGACCCGGTCGCGCTCAAGACCGTGCTGAGCGAGCTCGACGACGCCTGCGACTTCCTGTGGATCGGCATGCACGAGCCCTCGCGCGAGGAGCTGGACCGGGTCGCCGGCCCGCTCCAGCTGCACCCGCTGGCCGTCGAGGACGCGATCGAGGCCCACCAGCGGCCCAAGGTCGAGCGCTACTCCGACCACTTCTTCGCCTCGATCAAGACCGTCACCTACCGCGACGACGACGTGAGCACGCAGGAGATCAACGCCTTCCTGGGCGAGCACTACCTGCTGACGGTGCGCCACGGCGGCGGCCACGACCTGCGCGAGGTCCGCCGCAACGCCGAGCGGCCGAGCACGAGCTCGAGCACGGCCCGGTCGCCGCCCTCTACGCCGTCATGGACCACGTCGTCGACCAGTACGAGGCGGTGGCCGCCGAGCTCGAGGCGGACGTGGAGGAGGTCGAGACGTCGGTCTTCTCGCGCGAGCGCACGAGCGACTCCTCGCGCATCTACCGGCTCAAGCGCGAGACGCTCGAGCTGCGCCGGGCCGTGCTGCCGCTGCGCGAGCCGATGAACCGGTTCGCCACCACGTCCATGCCGGAGGCGAGCCGGCCGTACTTCCGCGACGTGTCCGACCACCTCAACCGGGCGGCGGAGACGATCGACAACATCGACCACCTGCTCGACAACGCGCTCAACGCCCACCTGGCGCAGCTGAGCGTCCAGCAGAACGAGGACATGCGCAAGCTCACCGCCGGCGCCACGCTGTTCGCGCTGCCGACGGCGATCGCGGGCATCTACGGCATGAACTTCGAGCACATGCCCGAGCTGAGCTGGACGTTCGGCTACCCGCTGTGCCTGGCATTCATGGGGGCCGTGTGCGGTTACGCCTACTGGCGCTTCAAGCGCGCCGGCTGGCTGTAGACGCGACGCCCGTCCCGCCCCCCTCCCGGAGCGGTGAGATGCCAACCTTATGAAGCCTGCTTTCGGTTGCGGGCTCACCGCTCCGCGGCGTGAAGGGTTGCCGGCTCACCGCTCCGCGGCGCGAAGGGTTGCTGGCTCATCGCTCCGGAGCGGGGAGCGGCTCAGGCGACGCCGGCGGTGATGACGCCCGCGCCGACGAGCACGAGCACGAGCGCGCCCAAGCCGACGCGGTAGGCGACGAACGGCGCGTACGAGCGGGTGCTGACGTACTTGAGCAGCCAGTGGATGACCGCCAGGCCGACCACGAACGAGACGACGGTGCCGACGAGCGTGGGCATCGTGCCGTACTCGTTCTCGCCGCCGGGGATGTCCTTGAGGTTGAAGATGCCGGCGCCCACGACGGCCGGGATGGCGAGCAGGAAGGCGTACCGGGTGGCGGCGGCGCGCTCGTAGCCCAGGAACAGGCCCATCGAGATCGTGGCACCCGAGCGCGACACGCCCGGGACGAGCGCGGCGGCCTGGGCCAGGCCGAACAGCACCGCGTGGCCCCAGGTCAGCTGCTCGATCGGCCGGCTCTTGCGGCCCACGCGCTCGGCGATCCCGAGGACGACGCCGAGCACGATGAGCGTGGTGCCGATGACCCACAGGTTGCGGAACTCGCTGTCGATGAGGTCCTGCAGGAGCAGGCCGAGGACCACGATCGGCACGGAGCCGACGATGACGAACCAGCCCATGCGCCACTCGTGCGCCTGGCGCGCCTCGGCGCTCACCAGGCCGCGCAGCCAGCCGGTCGCGATCGACCAGATGTCGCGCCAGAAGTACAGGACGACGGCGATCTCCGTGCCGATCTGCACCACCGCGGTGAACGCGGCGCCGGGGTCGTCCCAGCCGAAGAACTTCGGGAAGATCGCGAGGTGGGCGCTGCTGGAGATCGGGAGGAACTCCGTCAGGCCCTGCAGGACGCCGAGAACCACGGCCTTGAACAGATCCACGGCGCGAGCCTACCGACGCCGTCGCGAGCGGCCCACTAGCCTGGCCGCATGCAGCGACGTCGGCTCGGATCCACCGGCCTGGAGGTCTCGCGCCTCGGCCTGGGCACCATGCAGTGGGGCCGCGGCGTCGACGCGGCCACCGCCGGCGAGCAGCTGACCACCTTCCTGGACGCCGGCGGCTCGCTCGTCGACACCGCCGCGCTCTACGGCGACGGACGCGCCGAGGGCCTGCTGGGCGAGCTGGTCGACAAGCTCGGCTGCCGCGACGACCTGGAGATCGTCAGCAAGTCCGGCCTGCGCCGTCGCGGCGAGGACGTCGTCCGCGACACGTCCCGCGGCCACCTGCTCACCCAGCTCGACGCGACCCTGGACGCGCTCGGTACCGACCACCTCGACCTGTGGCTCGTCCACGTGTGGGACGACGGCACGCCGGCCGAGGAGACGTTCGGTGCCCTAGAGCACGCCGTGCGCACCGGCCGGGCCCGCTACGTCGGCGTCTCGAACTTCACCGCCTGGCAGACGTCGTGGGCCGCCGGCTGGCTCTCGGCCCGGCCGGACGGCGTCCACCTGGCCGCGACGCAGGTGGAGTACTCGCTGCTGCGCGACGTCGAGCCCGACGCCGTCCCCGCGGCCGCGGCGCACGGGGGTCGGCCTGCTGGCCTGGTCGCGCTCGGCCGCGGGTGCTGACCGGCAAGTACCGCGCTGGGGTGCCCGGTGACTCGCGCGCCGCGCACCCGGAGTGGGAGTCGTCGTCGGCGCCTACCTGACGCCGGCCCGCTCGCGCGTCGTCGAGGCGGTCGCCCGCGCGGCCGAGGGCCTCGACGTCTCCCCTGCCCACGTGGCCCTGGCCTGGCTGCGCGACCGGCCGCAGGTCGGCGCCGCGCTGCTGGGTGCCCGCACCACCGACCAGCTCGAGCACGCCCTGGCGTCCGAGCAGGTCGACCTGCCCGTCGAGATCGTCCAGGCCCTCGACGACGTCTCCGAAGGAGCGCGCTAGTGGAGTACGAGTTCCAGAGCCTCACGATCGACCGCAGCCAGTCGCGCAACGCCGTGCGCAAGCTGCTGACCGACTACGCCGAGTACCAGGGCTGGGAGCTCGCGCGCCTGCGCAAGGACCGCACCGGCAAGCGGACGGTCGTGCTGCGGCGCAAGATCATCCGCATGCGCGCCACGCTGTAGCGCTCCTCGTCGCTGAGCGTGACGTTGTGCACGCGACACGCCGGTACCGGCGTGCACAACGTCACGCTCAGCGACGAGGCGAGGCTCAGAGCTGGTCGAGGAAGGTGTCGAACACCCGGGCGCCGTGCTCGAGGCTGGCCACCGGCACCCGCTCGTCCACGCCGTGGAACAGCGCGGTGAAGTCCAGGTCCGCGGGCAGGGCCAGCGGCACGAAGCCGTAGGACGTGATGCCGAGCCGGTCCCAGCCCTTGGCGTCGGTGCCGCCGCTCATGAGGAACGGCGCCACGTGGGCGTCGGGGTCGTGCTGCAGCAGCGACACGGTCATCGCGTCGACGAGGTCGCCCCTGAACGGGTACTCCAGCGCGTCGTCGCTGTGGTGCAGGTCGACGGTGACCCGGTCGCCGAGCAGCTCCTGGACCGCCGGGACGAACGTGTCCTGGTGGCCGGGCAGGTACCGGCCGTCGACGTACGCGGTGGCCTCGCCGGGGACGACGTTGTGCTTGTAGCCGGCCGCCAGCATCGTCGCGTTGGTGGAGTTGCGGATGCCCGACCCGACCATGCGGATCGCCGGACCGACGTGGCGCAGCACCTCGTCGGGGTCGGTGGACGTCTCGCCGGTCAGCTCGCGGATCGTCTGCATGAGCCGCTGCATCGACGGACCCGGCTCGGCCGGCCACGCGTGCGTGCCCAGCCGGGCCAGCGCCTCGGACAGGTGGGTGATCGGGTTGTCGTGCTGCTGCATCGAGCCGTGGCCCGCGGTGCCCTTGGCGGTGAGGCGCATCCAGGCGATGCCCTTCTCCCCCGTCTCCAGCAGGTACAGGCGCTTGCCGCCCACCTCGGTGGAGAAGCCGCCGACCTCGCCGACCGCCTCGGTGCAACCCTCGAGCAGCTCGGGGTGGTTCTCGACGAGCCAGCGGCTGCCCAGCACGCCCCCGGCCTCCTCGTCGGCGGTGAAGACCAGCGTGATCGGGCGGTCCGGGAGGCGTCCGTCGCGCTGACGGGCCCGCACGACCGACAGCAGCATGCCGTCGAAGTCCTTCATGTCGACCGCGCCGCGGCCGTACAGGTGGTCGTCGACGATCTCGGCGGCGAACGGGTCGACGCTCCAGTCGGCGGCCCGGGCCGGGACGACGTCCAGGTGGCCGTGGATCAGCAGGCCCGGCTTCGGGCTGTCCTGGTTGCCCCACCGGGCCACCAGCGTGGCGCGGCCCGGCTCGGACTCGACGATGGTGGACTCGATGCCCACCTCGTCCAGCAGCGCCGCGACGTGCTCGGCGGCCTTGCGCTCGCCCGGACCGGACGAGTCGCCGTAGTTGGACGTGTCGATGCGGATCAGGTCGCGGACGATCTGGACGACCTCGGCCTCGGGTGCGTGCGCCATGACCCCACCCTAGGCGCGTCCGCGCCCGCGTCCGGACCGGACTCAGCCCGCGAGCAGCGCGTCCACGGTGCGGGTGAACAGCAGCCGGCCGGCCAGCGCCTCGAGCGGCGCGAGGAAGCGCGGCACGCGCGCACGTGGACGTCCTCGCGCCAGGTCAGGTGCGAGCCGCCGCCGTCCCGCGGCGAGACGTCGATCTCGGCCCACCCCTGCACGACCCGGCCGCGCTTCTCGACCCGGCACCGGCGCGGCGGGTCCCAGGAGACGACCTCCATGACGTCGTCGAAGCCGACCGGCCCGACGCCGGTGCGGGCGGTGAACCGGTCGCCGTCGACCGTCACGCGGGTCAGCGGCACGACGTCGCCGTGCCGGCGCCAGTCCGTCACCCGGGCCCAGACCTCCGCAGGAGAGAGATCCGGGTCACGGTCCACCGTCACGAGAGCCACGCGACGATGGTAGGAACGTGGCGGCGAACCCGCCCGACGAGAGGACCCCCATGGGCACGATGCCGTTCACGTCCGTCGACGACGTGAAGCAGCAGCTGGCCGCGGCCGACTACCTGGCTTCGGACGCGATCGCCACCACGGTCTTCCTGGCCAGCGAGCTGGGCAAGCCGCTGCTGGTGGAGGGACCGGCCGGCACCGGCAAGACCGAGCTCGCCCGCGCCGTCGCCCGCGCCGCGGAGGCGTCCCTCGTGCGGCTGCAGTGCTACGAGGGCGTCGACGAGGCGCGCGCCCTGTACGAGTGGAACCACGCCAAGCAGCTGCTGCGCATCACCGCGGCCCGTGACGAGTCCTGGGAGGAGACCCGCACGGACGTGTTCAGCGAGGAGTTCCTGCTCCCCCGCCCGCTGCTCACCGCGATCCGCCAGGACGAGCCGACCGTCCTGCTCGTCGACGAGACCGACAAGGCCGACGTCGAGATCGAGGGCCTGCTGCTGGAGGTGCTGGGCGACTTCCAGGTCACGGTGCCCGAGCTCGGCACGATCACCGCCGCGCGCCGTCCGTTCGTCGTGCTGACGTCCAACGCGACGCGCGAGCTGTCCGAGGCCCTGCGCCGCCGCTGCCTGTTCCTGCACGTCGGCTTCCCCGACGCCGAGCTCGAGGAGCGCATCGTCCGGCTGCGCGTCCCGGAGCTGGACGCCGTGCTGGCCACGAGCCTCGTGCGCGTCGTGGACGCGCTGCGGGCGATGCCCCTGCGCAAGGCGCCCTCGGTGTCGGAGTCGGTCGACTGGGCCCGCACCCTGCTGACCCTCGGCGCCACGTCGCTGGACGCGGACGTCGTGCGGCGGACGCTCAACGTCGTCCTCAAGCACACCGACGACATCGACCGGGCGGCCGCCGGGCTGGACCTCGACGCGGTGCTGGCCACGCCGTGACCACGCCGCTGCCCGCCGAGACGTTCCCGCGCCGCCTGGTCGGGTTCGTCGAGGCGTTGCGGGCCAAGGGCGTCCGGCCG
>NZ_JBNFNZ010000086.1:0-7205 GCF_057364525.1 Aeromicrobium sp. PFPM2_SD2 | reverse complement strand
CCGAGCGGGCTGGTGAGCACCGCCTCGGCGTCGTCGGCCGACAGCGCCTGGCCTCCGAGACCGCGACGCCAGGTCGAGGGCCGCCAGCAGCGTGCGGACCGCGGCTCCTGGGCCAGCGGCAGCTCGTCGCCGGCCACGTCGACCGGACGCCGGCCGTGGTCAGCGCCCGGCGCAGCCGGGCGATGTCGCGGCTGGTGCGCACGAGGACCGCCATGTCGCGCCACGGCACCTCGGCCTTGAGATGCGCCTCGCGCAGGCGCAGCGCGACGTGCTCGGCCTCGGCCGCGGGCGTCGTGTACGTCTCGACCTCGACGCGCCCGGGCTGCTCGACCCGCGAGACCTGGTCGCGCAGGGCGGCGTAGTCGCGTCCGTCGACCGGGCCCAGCGCGCCGCGGTTGTCGACGACCGAGCGGACCGCCGCCGCGATGGCGGACCCGTAGCGGTTGGTGTGGCGCAGGACGATCGTCGGCGCCTCGCCCGCGGGGGTCGCGAACTGGCGCGGGAAGTCGAGGATTCCGTGCACGTCGGCGCCGCGGAAGCCGTAGATCGACTGGTACGGGTCGCCGACCACGACGAGGTCGCGGCCGTCGCCGGCGAGCTCGCGCAGCAGCGCGACCTGGAGCGGGTCGGTGTCCTGGTACTCGTCGACGACGACCAGGCGGTGGCGCCGCCGGGCCTCGTCGCGCACCTGCGGGTCGCGCAGCAGCTGGACGGCCTGGTGGACGATGCCGCCGTAGTCGGTGGTGTTGCGCAGCGCCGAGACGTCGGCGTACTCGCGCATGAGGTGAGCGGCGGCCCACCAGTCGTCGCGTCCGGCCTCGCGCGCCAGGTCGGCCAGCTGCTCGGGCTCGAGGTCGAGCGTCTGCGTGGCCGCCATGAGCCGGTGCAGCTCGCTGGCGAAGCCGCGGGTGCGCAGCGCCGGACGCAGGCGGGCCGGCCAGCGCTCGGCCGCGCCGCCGGTGACCAGGTCGCGCAGCATCGTGTCCTGCTCGGGGGCGCTGAGCAGGCGCATCGGCGACACGAAGTCGTCCGGCGACTGGTGGGCGCGCACGAAGGCGTAGCAGAAGGAGTGGAAGGTCATGGCCGGCGTCGTGGACACCGTGCGCGAGAGCCGGCGCGCGATGCGTCCGCGGATCTCCTCGGCCGCCTGACGGCTGAACGTCAGGACGAGCACCTCGTCGGGGCTCAGCTCGCCCTTCTCGACCCGGTCGACCACCAGCTCGACCAGCGTCGTGGTCTTGCCCGCGCCCGGACCGGCGAGCACGCGCAACGGCCCGCCACGGTGCTCGACCACGGCGCGCTGCTGGTCTCCAGCACGGGCACGCGCACCGGGGCGGCGGCGCGGCGGCGCAGGACGTACGACTCGGGCATGCCCCTATCTGAGCAGACGCGACCGACAACCCGGGCCGGAACCCACACCTCAGCGCTGGGAGTGACGTTGTGCACGCGACACGCCGCGCGGGGCGTGCACAACGTCACGCCCAGCGAGGACGACGGCTCACGGCTCGGGTGACCAGGCGGCGCGGCGCATGTCGACACGGCGCAGGTCCGGACGCATCGGGGTCTCGTCGGCCAGCAGCAGCCGCGCCGCCTCACCGTCGTGGCAGTCCGCGGGCGTCCCGTCGGCCCGCACCACGCGCCACCACGGCACCGCCGCACCGGTCGTCGACATCACGCGTCCGACGTAGCGCGGTCCGTACCCGGCCTGCAGCGCCTCGGCGATCGCGCCGTAGCTCATCACCCGGCCGGCGGGGATGCGCTCGACCAGCGCCAGCACCTGCTCCACGAACCGCTCGTCCACGCCGCGAGCATGCCAGAGGGCGGCCTCCCCACGGGGAGACCGCCCTCCGGCCGAGCGGGTCGGCTCAGTAGCTGGGCTGCGACGGGTCGACCTGGTTGACCCACGCGACCACGCCGCCGCCGACGTGCACGGCGTCGGAGTAGCCCGCACCCTTGAGCACGGCCAGCGCCTCGGCCGAGCGCACGCCGGACTTGCAGTGCAGGACGACCTGCTTGTCCTGCGGCAGCTGCTCGAACGCGCGGCCGCTGATGATCTCGTTCTTGGGGATGAGCACCGAGCCCGGGATCTTGTTGATCTCGTACTCGTTGGGCTCGCGGACGTCGACGAGGACGAAGTCGCGGGCGCCGTCCTGGCGCTCCTTGAGCCAGCCGTCCAGCGTCGTGACCGAGATGGTCGAGTCGGCCGCGGCCTCGGCGGCCTCGTCGCTGATCGCGCCGCAGAACGCCTCGTAGTCGATCAGCTCGGTCGGCAGGACGCCGTTCGGGTCCTTGCGGATCTTCAGCGTCGTGTAGCGCATCTCCAGCGCGTCGTAGACCATCAGGCGGCCGATCAGCGGGTCGCCGATGCCGGTGATGAGCTTGATCGCCTCGGTGACCATGATCGAGCCGATGGACGCGCACAGGACGCCCAGCACGCCGCCCTCGGCGCACGACGGCACCATGCCCGGCGGCGGCGCCTCCGGGTACAGGTCGCGGTACTGCGGGCCCTCCTGGGCCCAGAACACCGACACCTGGCCCTCGAACCGGTAGATCGAGCCCCACACGTACGGCTTGTTCAGGATGACGGCCGCGTCGTTGACCATGTAGCGGGTCGCGAAGTTGTCGGTGCCGTCGAGGATCAGGTCGTAGTCGGCGAAGATGTCGAGCACGTTGTCGTTGTCGAGGCGCTCGTTGTGCACGATGACGTTGACGTACGGGTTGACCTCGGCGACGGACTCCGCGGCGCTGATCGCCTTGGGCTTGTCGATGTCGCTCTGGCCGTGGATGACCTGGCGCTGCAGGTTCGACTCGTCCACCACGTCGTCGTCGACGATGCCGAGCGTGCCGACGCCGGCCGCCGCCAGGTACAGCAGGGCCGGGCTGCCGAGGCCGCCGGCGCCGATGACCAGCACCTTGGCGTTCTTCAGCCGCTTCTGGCCGGTCATGCCGACGTCCGGGATGATCAGGTGACGGCTGTAGCGACGGACCTCGTCGATCGTCAGCTCGTCGGCGGGTTCCACCAGGGGGGCGACCACGGCATCTCCTCGGGATCGGGTGCGGTGCTTGCCAGGCCCAACGCCCGGCTGCCGTCCATTCTTCCCGCGGGCCCGGCGGCCCTCGTCCGGCGTCCGGATGCTGGTCCTGCCAGACTCGCGGCATGGACCTGCGCATCTTCACCGAGCCCCAGCAGGGCGCCGACCACGAGGACCTCCTGGCCGTCGCGCAGGCGGCGGAGCGGCTCGGCTTCGACGCCTTCTTCCGCTCCGACCACTTCCTGACGATGGGCGGCGACGGCCTGCCCGGCCCGTCGGACGCCTGGATCACGCTGGCCGCGCTGGCCCGCGAGACGTCCACGATCCGGCTCGGGACGCTCATGACGTCGGCCACCTTCCGGCTGCCCGGGCCGCTGGCCATCGCCGTGGCGCAGGTCGACCGGATGAGCGGCGGACGCGTCAGCTCGGTCTCGGCGCGGGCTGGTTCGCCGAGGAGCACACCGCCTACGGCATCCCGTTCCCGGAGACGAAGGAGCGCTTCGACCGGCTCGAGGAGCAGCTGGCGATCCTCACCGGCCTGTGGGGGACGCCCGAGGGCGAGACGTTCAGCCACGCCGGCGAGCACTACACCTTGACCGACTCCCCCGCCCTGCCCAAGCCCGCGCAGCGTCCGGGCCCGCCGGTGCTCATCGGCGGCCACGGCAAGCGCCGCACGCCCGCCCTCGCCGCACGCTTCGCCGCCGAGATCAACGTCCCGTTCGGCTCGGTCGAGGCCAACCGGGTCATGTACGAGCGCACCGCCCGCGCCTGCGAGGAGATCGGCCGCGACCCCGACGAGCTCGTCCGCTCCAGCGCCCTGGTGCTGTGCGTCGGCTCCGACGAGGCCGAGATCGCCCGCCGCGCCGCCGCGATCGGCCGGGAGGTCGGCGAGCTGCGCGAGAACGGCCTGGCCGGGACGCCCGAGGAGGTCGTCGAGAAGCTGCGCGCGTACGCCGACGCCGGCAGCCGGCGGGTCTACCTGCAGGTGCTCGACCTCGCGGACCTGGACCACCTCGAGCTCGTGGCCGCCGAGGTCGCTCCCCACGTCCGCTGCTGAGCCGCCGCCGTTAGGATCGCGTCGTGACTGACACCACCTCGACCCGTCCGCGCTCGGGCCGGATGCCGCGCACCGAGCGCCGCGCGCAGCTGCTCGAGGTGGCACTGGCCGTCTTCGTGGAGCAGGGCTACCACGCCGCGTCGATGGACGAGATCGCCGACCGGGCCGGGGTCAGCAAGCCGGTGCTCTACCAGCACTTCCCCGGCAAGCTCGAGCTCTACCTGGCCCTGCTCGAGACCTCCTGCGCCGAGGTCGTCGAGGGCGTCCGCGAGGCGCTGGCCTCGACCACCGACAACCGCCGGCGCGTCCAGGCCACCATGGCCCTCTGGTACGACTACGTCGCCGACCAGGGCGCGGCGTTCCGGCTGGTCTTCGAATCCGACCTGACCAACGACCCCGCGGTGCGCAAGCTCGTCGACGGCGTCATCGAGGACTCCGCGGCGGCCATCGCCGAGGTCATCCGCGAGGACACCGGCCTGCCGGGCACCGCCGCTCACCAGCTGGCTGTCAGCCTGGTGGGCATGGGGCACGTGGGAGCCCGCACCTGGCTGGACACGCGCTCGACGCTCAGCAAGGAGCAGGCCGTGGAGCTGGCGTCCGGGCTCGCCTGGCGCGGCATCGGCGGCTTCCCGCGCGACCCCGAGAACACCGACCGAGGAGAGGAATGACCGTGGAGGTCAAGATCGGCGTCCAGAACGCCGCCCGTGAGCTGTCCGTCGAGACCGAGGAGACCCCCGAGGCGCTGCTCGCCTCGCTGGAGTCGGCGATCGCCGACAACTTGGTCTTCTCGCTGACCGACGCCAAGGGCCACACCGTGGCCGTGCCGGCCGACAAGGTCGCCTACCTGTACTTCACGTCCGAGGCCGGACGCCCCAAGGTCGGCTTCGCCGCCGGCCTGCCCGCCTGAGCCGCCGACGCGGGGCCGGACGCACGTCGAGCCCGTCGGGAGCACCGCTCCCGGCGGGCTCGACCCGTCTCCAAAGGTCTCAGGCCGCCAGGCCGAGGCGCTCCATGCGCTTCGTGTGCGCCTCGGTGATGCGCGCGAACATGCGTCCGATCGCGGCCAGGTCCATGCCCGGCACGTCCACGCCGCCGACCAGCACGGCGGCGAGGGCGTCGCGCTCGGCCACCACGGTCTGCGCCTGGCTCAGCGCCTCGCCCATGAGCCGGCGCGACCACAGCGCCAGGCGTCCGGCGATCGACGGGTCCTGCTCGATGCCGGCGCGGACGGTGTCGACGACGAACTGCGAGTGGGCCGTGCCGCTGAGCGTGTCGACGACGAGGTCGCGGGTGGACGTCTCCAGGAACGCGGCGACCTCGCGGTAGAAGTCCGAGGCCAGGCCGTCGCCGACGTACGCCTTGAGCAGGCTCTCGTAGTAGTCCGACGGCTTCGTCTGGCGGTGGTAGCGCTCGAAGATCGCCTCGAACGGCTTCATCGACTCGTACGGGTCGACGCCCATCTCGACCAGGCGGTCGCGCAGCTTCTCGAAGTGGTCGAACTCGGCGGCGGCCAGCGCGGCCACCTCCACGCGGCTGCGCAGGTCCGGCGCCATGCGCCCGTCCTGGGCCAGCTGCTCGACGGCGCTGATCTCGCCGTAGGCCAGCAGGCTGAGCAGCTCGACGACGCCGCTGCGGTACGTCGGGTCGTCCAGCGCGGAGCCTCGGCCGGACGCGTCACGCTTCGAGAGAGCCATGTCGGCAGCGTACCGAGCGGGCCGTCCGGGGCGTCGAGGCCCGGGTTTCCGGCCTCCGCGCGTAGAATGGCCCCGAACACACCCTGAACTCCTCAAGAATTCGAGTAGAGCCATCACCACGTTCCGAGACCTGGGCGTCCTGCCCGAGATCGCCGACGCGCTCGCCGAGAAGGGCATCGAGAAGCCCTTCCCCATCCAGGAGATGACCCTCTCGGTGGCCCTCATGGGCACCGACCTCATCGGCCAGGCCCGTACCGGCACCGGCAAGACCTTCGCCTTCGCGATCCCCGTCATCCAGCGCACCGTCGCCCCGCACGACCCCGACTTCGACCAGCTCGCCGCCCCCGGCAAGCCGCAGGCGCTCATCATCACGCCCACGCGCGAGCTCACCATCCAGGTGTTCAAGGACGTCGAGCTGGCCTCGGCCAAGCGCGGCACCCGCAACCTGGTCATCTACGGCGGCGTGCCGTACGAGCCGCAGCTCGAGGCGCTGGAGAAGGGCGTCGAGATCGTCGTCGGCACCCCCGGCCGCGTGCTCGACCTGGCCAACCGCGGTCACCTCGACCTGTCGCACGTGAAGTCGATCGTGCTGGACGAGGCCGACGAGATGCTCGACCTGGGCTTCCTGCCCGACGTCGAGTCGATCCTGGCCAAGACCCCCGAGCTGCGCCAGACGCTGCTGTTCTCGGCCACGATGCCGGGCGCGATCGTCTCGCTGGCGCGCAAGCACATGCGCCACCCGATGAACATCCGCGCGGAGTCGACCGAGGAGACGCAGACCGTCCCCGCGACCGCGCAGTTCGTCTACCAGGCCCACGAGATGGACAAGCCCGAGGTCGTGGCCCGCATCCTGCAGGCCGAGAACGTCGGCAAGGTCATCATCTTCACCCGCACGAAGCGCTCGGCCCAGCGCGTCGCCGACGACCTGGCCGAGCGCGGCTTCCCGTGCTCGCCGCTGCACGGCGACATGGCGCAGGGCGCCCGCGAGAAGGCGCTGACGAAGTTCCGCGACGGCGGCGTCGACATCCTCGTCGCCACCGACGTGGCCGCCCGCGGCATCGACGTCGCCGACGTCACGCACGTCATCAACTACACGTGCCCCGAGGACCACAAGACGTACGTGCACCGCATCGGCCGCACCGGCCGCGCGGGCGCGACGGGCGTCGCGATCACCTTCGTCGACTGGGCCGACATCCAGCGCTGGAAGCTCATCAACAAGGAGCTGGACCTGCCGTTCGACGAGCCGCAGGAGACCTACTCCACCTCCGAGCACCTGTTCCACGACCAGGGCATCCCGCACGGCACCAAGGGCCGGCTCAAGCCCGCCCCGCCGCGCGAGCCGAAGCCCAAGTCCGAGGGGCGACCGGGGGCGGACGCCCCCCCCCCCCTCCGGAGGCCGCGGCAACGGCGGCGGTCGCGGTC
>NZ_JBNFNZ010000085.1:0-7207 GCF_057364525.1 Aeromicrobium sp. PFPM2_SD2 | reverse complement strand
ACCGACCGGCCGGCGCCGTCCGGCGTCCGTGCTGACGGCGGCCGTCGTCATGCTCGCCTCGGCGGGCGTCGTCGCCGGCGTCGCCGGGCTCAACGCGCTGATCTACCTGGTCTCGCCCGACGAGTACGTGCGCCTGCTCGAGGAGCAGCCGCTCATGACCGACAGCGTCACCGAGCTCAACACCGACGCCGAGACGCTCGCGCGATGGATCTTCGTCGGCTGCAGCATCCTCACCGTCGTCTCGCTGCTGGGAGCCCTGGCCGGCGCGCTGCTCCTGGCCCGGGTGAAGGGCGCCCGCGTCTTCGCGCTCGTCATGTGCGCGGTGACGTTCGTGGTGGGCCTCGCGGCCGTCCCGATGGGCTGGCCCTGGGCCGGCGCGGCCGCCCTCGTCGTGTGGTGGATCACACGGCAGGACGCCCGAGCCTGGCTATCATCCCGCTGACCCGCCCTCCGACGTGAGGCCCGGGAGCCCCGGGACTACGATGGAGCCATGGCTGACAACCCCAGCGAGGAGCGCACGCGTCCGCACGTCGTGGTCGTGGGCGGCGGGTTCGGCGGACTCAACGTCGTCCGCAACCTGCGCAAGGCCGACGTCGACATCACCCTGATCGACCGGCACGCGTACAACACCTTCAACCCCTTGCTCTACCAGGTCGCCACCGCGAGCCTGAACCCCGGTGACGTCACCTGGTTCCTGCGCGCCGTGCGGGCCAAGCAGGACAACGTCATCTTCCTCAAGGGCACCGTGACGTCCATGGACCACGAGCAGCGCCTCGTGCACCTGGACGGCGGCCTGGAGCTGCAGTACGACTACCTCGTCATCGCCTGCGGCGTCACCGCCAACTTCTTCGGCATCCCCGGTGCCGCCGAGTACTCGATGCCGCTGTACAAGCGCTCGCAGGCGCTGGCGGTCCGCGACCGGATGTTCGCGCTGCTCGAGAACGCCGCGGTCAACGGCCACGACCAGGACATGCGCCTGCTCGTCGTCGGCGGCGGCGCCACCGGCGTCGAGACGGCCGGTGCGCTCGCCGAGCTGCGCAACAACGACCTGCCGGTCGCCTACCCCGAGATCGACCCCGCGAAGGTGCACATCACCCTCGTGGAGATGCAGGACTTCGTCCTGGCCCCGTTCGCGCCGAAGCTGCGCGACTACGCCAAGGCGTCGCTGGAGAAGCGCGGCGTCGACCTGCGCCTGGGCACCTCGGTCAAGGAGGTGCGCGCCGACGGCGTCGTCGTGCAGCAGGGCGACGCGGAGCCGGAGTTCCTGCACGCCGGCATCGTCGTCTGGGGCTCGGGCATCACCGCGCACGACGTCGTCAAGAACTGGAACGTCCCGCAGGGCCGCGGCAAGCGCATCGAGATGGACGAGCACCTGCGCGTGCACGGCCTGACCAACGTGTTCGCCATCGGCGACGTGTCGATCAACCCCGACGACCCGCTGCCCCAGCTGGCCCAGCCGGCCATGCAGGGCGGCAAGCACGTCGCGAAGTACATCAAGGCCGACCTCGCCGGCGACGTCGCCTCGGTCAAGCCGTTCAAGTACTTCGACAAGGGCACGATGGCCACCATCGGCAAGGCCTCGGCCGTCGCCGAGATCCGCTGGATGCCGAAGATGAAGGGCTTCCTGGCCTGGCTCATCTGGGTCGGCCTGCACATCTTCATGCTGCTGGGCAACCGCAACCGCTTCGCGACGCTGACCAACCTCGGCGCCAAGTACCTGCTGTGGGGCAGCCACAACGTCATCGTCGGCGAGACCCCGCCGATCGAGGCGAAGGAGCCGCACGTGCTGGAGCGCGCGAAGGTCAGCCCCAAGGGCCGCCGCCGCTAGACCGGCTCACCCCGCCTCGGCCCGGCCGGGACGGGGACGCGAAAGGACCACGATCCGCCGGATCGTGGTCCTTCTGCGTCCACCTCAGGAGCGCTCGGGTGTCAGGCGCTGCGAGCGGGGTGGGGCCGGGCATGGACCTCGTGGACCAGCGCGGTGCGCGGGTACGCGGACGGGTCGCGCGGCGCGTCGTCGGGGAGCTCGAACAGGCTGACCATGAGCTGCAGGTCGTAGCCCAGGCGCTGGCGGCAGGTCTTCACGACGGCGCCGTCGACGAGGAAGGTCACCTCGTCGTCGTGCCAGCGCACGGCGTACGTGTGGGGCTCGGCGGTGTCGATCGCCAGCACGACGTCCTCGACGTCGTCGGCGAGCCGCGGGTCGTGGTGCGCCTTCACGCCGAGCCGGACGGTCGAGCGTCCCGGCGAGCGCAGGTCGCCGAACAGCTCGGCCATGCACAGCTCGCCGGCGTCCTGCGGGCCCGAGACCTCGGTGCCGACGAGCCAGAGGCCGAGCATGCAGCGTGGGTCCGCGCTGGCGCTGGCCCGCACCTCGACCTCGCCCGCCGTCGCGGTCCACAGGACGCGGGTCGGCTGCTCCGTGGCGACGACCAGGCCGTCCGGGCGGTGGGGGTGCGTGCCGACCGCCGAGCCGAGCGGGCCGGAGAACGTCGCGGTCTGCAGGTTGCTGACGCGCATGGGTCCGTTCGAGCCGATCGAGGCGATCGCGTGAGCGCCGTCCAGGGCGTGCTCGACTTCGGCACCGACACCGCCAGCAGCACGCACGTCGTCCTGCCCGACATGTCCCTCGCGTGCCGCGCCGACCTGGTCGAGGCCCTCACCTGCGGCGACCACCTGACGTTCGGCCGCCCCGCCCGCTGGGCCGCCGTCACCTGCGACTGGTGCCGGGCCCTCGGCCCGGCCTACGCGGCCGCAGCCATCGCACGGCTGCAGGGCTCCCAGGCCACCGTGCTCTAGCCGCGCCGGTGGTCGGCCCGCACAGCGGACCGACCACCGGATTACCCCGACTCAGGTCCGCTCGAACGTGACCGTCCGCTCGCGCATGTCCGGGTAGGCCCGAAAGCCGGCGTCCAGCCACGCGCGGGCCTGCACGTGGCGGTCGTCGTGCGATGCCCACCACTCGCGATGACGCCGCCCCGACGGCGGCAGGCCGCCGCTCAGAACCTCGTCGACGTCGTCGAAGCTCATCACCAGGCGCTCGCCCTCGTGCGCGGCCAGATGCTCGTAGAGCGCGTCGTACTTGGACACGGCCAGATCCTCTCGCGTCATCCCGACCGCTAGCCGAGCGGAGCCGCCACGGAGGCCGGCGCCACCTGGTGCCGGCCGTGCCGACCGGCAGGAAGATCCGCGGCCTGCGGCCACGCAAGGGGCCGGCCTGCGGCCGGACTAGAGCTCGACGAGCAGCTTCGTACCCCTCCCGGTCGTTCCATCCTCGGCCGCCCGCGCTCCACGCAATCCCCTGACGGGGACCCCACCGGCATCCCGCCCGATCGGCGCTCCCTGCGGTCGCTTATTTCCTCACGACCAGCACGCCGGCGTTGCCCTGCGGGTTGGCGCTCCGCGCTCCCTGGCGGCCGCTGATCTCTCTTGCCGGGAGGGGGCGAAGAACGGTTGGGACGGGCAGACGTTCCAACGGCCCACCGCACCGGCAGAAGGGGGACGCCAGTCATGGCCACCACCACCCACACCAGCAACCGCGAGCACGTCGAGAGCCTGCTCGAGGAAGCCCGCAGCGAGATCGGCAACGGCGGATTCGCCGCCCAGGTCCACATGGACGCCCTCGCCGTCGAGGCCCTGACCCTGGCCCGCGCCCGGCTCACCGAAGCGATCGACACGCTCACCGGGCCCACCGACCGCTGACCACCTACCCGAGCAAGCACCACGACCAGCAAGGAACACGACATGTTCACCAGCACCATCACCATCGAGGGCCGCCTCGCCCAGGCCCCCCAGGTCTTCGACAACCTCACCGAGCTCGTCGTCCTGACCAACCGCCGCACCCAGGACAGCGAGTCGGGGGAGTGGTCCAACAGCGACACCACCCGCTACGTCGTCAAGACGTTCAAGACCCTCGCCACCCGGGCGCGGGATCTGGAGTCGGGCGCGAAGGTCGTCGTCACCGGCTCGATCGTCACCGAGACCTGGACCGACCAGACCACCCACGAGCCCCGCCACAAGCAGGTCCTGCTCGCCGACGCCATCGGCCGCAGCGTCTAGACCCAACCGCGGGGGAGGGGCCGCGGGGATCAAGCCCGCGGCCCCTCCATCAGTTGGGTGCGCTGTTAGAGCCCGAATGCTCCGCCAGTGATCAAGATCGTGAGGCCGAGGCCCACCAGCACGAGCGGGAAGAGCACGTGCTCCCACCGCTCAAGGATCTCGGCTATTCCGCGGCGGGTGGCAATGAAGCGAGCCGTGGCGACCAAGACGGCTACGAGGATCAGGAAGACGATGCAGTAGACGAATGTTGCTGCCGCTCCGACGTTCAGGAAGACGGGTACGTACACGCCGATGTTGTCGCCTCCGTTGGCGAAGGTGACGGCCGCGACAGTCCCGACGGCGACAGACTTTCCGGCGTCGAGCTCGTCATCGTCGTCGTCCTCGCGCCACGCTTGCCATCCGGCTCGGAGGCCGAGCACGAGAGGGATTAGACCGAAGTAGGGGATGGCCTCTTCGGGGAGGACCACCCCAGCTCCCAGCGACGCGACTACAGCCGCCAGAAGGATGCCGGCGAATCCCAGGTACTGGCCAAGCAGGATCCGGGTCGTGGTGCCCCGTTCTCCGGCGCCGCGAGCGAAGAAAAGGGACAGAACGATGATGTCGTCGATGTTCGTGGCCACGAAGAGGCCGAGGGCCTGGACGGCCGCTACGCCGGTCACGCTTCGGAAGTTCCGCAGCAGGAGTCGCCGGAGGTGCAGCTAGTCTCTGGCTCGTCAGAGGTGGTCGAGATGGCGATGGGACCGCATCCGCAGTCCTCACCGCGCCATGCTTCGAGGCCCTCTCGTGCGGCTACGACGGCGATGATGAGGCCGGCGATCGGGTCGGCCCAGTACCAACCCAAAGTCGCGTTGAGGACGAGACCGAGCAGGAGCACCGCCGACAGGTAGGTGCACAGCAAGGTCTGCGTGGAGTCGGCGACAACAGCGCTCGAGCCGAGCGCGCGCCCAGTGCGGCGCTGCGCCCAGGACAGGAACGGCATGATCAGAAGAGATGCGATCGCCAGGCCGATCCCGACGCTCGAGGACTCGGGCTGGTGGTCTCCGATGAGCGCGCGGACCGACTCGAACGACACGTAGGCGGCGAGCGCGAAGAACGACAGTGCCATGAGCTTGAGCGCCTGCTGCTCACGAGACTCAGGCATCTTGTGGCGGAACTGCCACAAGATGATGAGCCCGCTGCTCACCTCGACTACAGAATCGAGACCGAATCCCACAAGCGCGACTGATCCTGCAGCGAGCCCTGCGGTGATCGCGATCACCGCCTCGACGAGGTTGTAAGAGACCGTGGCGCCGGCCAGCAGCTGGGCACGGCGTCCAAGTTTGCGGCGAAGTTCGGGATCGGCGGTGAACGTCGATGCCGACGGGTGGGCGCTCATGCTTCGGCTCCTTCGCCGTAGGTGGGGCACAGTCGGACCTTGTCGCCGGTCTCGGCCAGGAGTTCCTCGGCGGCCGTGAACACCTTCAGGACCGCGTCGGGGTGGGTCAGGCGGTAGACCGAGGACCGGGCCACTGGGCGGGCGTCGACCAGCCCGCAGTCGCGCAGGCACGCGAGGTGTTTGGAGACCGTCGACTGGGCCAGGTTCAGGTGGGTGGTGAGCTCGCGGACGTTGTGCTCGCCCATAAGCAGGTGCCTCAGGATCGCGACCCGCGACGGATCACTCATCCCACGGAAGAGGCATGCGGCCGCGCTGCTCGCGGCAGTCTCGTCGGGCGTCGCCGACACCGACAACTCATCTAAGATCGCCATATGGCGATGATAGCGCCAAGCAACGACACCTGTCACCTATTATTCGGGCATGAGGATGCGGAGGCAGTCGGTCGTAGCGCTCGTGGTGGTCGTGTTGTTCGTGGCGGTGTTCGGCGCCTTGGTGGTGCTCGAGCAGCGCGACCGGCCTGACAAGGCCGCGGAAGGTCGGGGCGACAGCATCGCCGTGCGAGCCGATAGCCACCGGCTGCAGGAGGCGCCCGACGGGGCGCCGGTGTTCGTTGAGTTCCTGGACTTCGAGTGCGAGGGCTGCCGAGCGGCGTACCCCTACGTCGAACAGCTCCGCAAGGACTACGCAGGCAAGGTCGAGTTCGTCATCCGCTACATGCCGATGCCCGGCCACTTCAACGCCATGAACGCCGCAGTGGCCGTGGAGGCCGCCGCCCGGCAGGGCAAGCTCGAGCCGATGTACCAGCGCATGTACGAGACCCAGGCCGAGTGGGGCGAGCAGCAGGTCTCCAAGGCTGCGCTCTTCCGCGAGTTCGCCGCCGACCTCGGCCTCGACATGGCCCAGTACGACGCGGACGTCGACAGTCAGGAAGTCGCTGACCGTGTGCGCAAGGACTTCAACGACGCCATCGCACTCGGCGCCCAGGGCACCCCATCGTTCTTCGTTGGCGGTAAGCCGATCGCCGTCACCCAGGCGTCCGATCTCGACCGAGCAATCACCGCGGCACTCGACAAGGCGCCGCTCTCATGAACTTTCTCCCTCGACGCGTCCGCGGCGTCCTCGCCGTGGCGCTGTGCTCCCTCGTCCTGTCTGCCTGCGGCGGCTCGGACGGCACCGACGGCACCCGTGGCGGCTACATCTCCGGTGACGGCAGCTACGTCGTCGTCGACGCCCCCGACCGCAAGGACGCCCCCGACCTCGAGGGCGAGGACCTCGAGGGCGAGCCCTTGTCGCTCGAGCAGTTCGCCGGCCAGGTCGTCGTGGTGAACGTGTGGGGCTCGTGGTGCCCGCCGTGCCGCGCCGAGGAGCCGGTGCTGAGCGCCGTGGCCCGCGAGCTGGCCGACGACGGCGTGCAGTTCGTCGGGATCGCGACGCGCGACGTCGCCGGGGCCCGGGCGTTCGAGCGCTCGCGCGGGGTGCCCTATCCGAGCTTCGCCGATGACGCCGGCACCTACGCCGTCCAGTTCGCCGACAGCCTGCCCACCATGGCGACGCCGACGACCTGGATCATCGACGCCGACGGCAAGGTGGCCGTCCGCTACCTCGGCCCGTTCACCAGCGAGTCCACCCTGCGCGGGCTGATCGAGGACGTCCAGGGGTCCGCGTCGTGATCGCCGGCATCGGCGAGACCGTCGTCGACGGCTCGCTCGTCCTCGCCCTGCCGCTCGCCCTGGCCGCGGGCCTGCTGTCGTTCTTCTCCCCGTGCGTCGTGCC
>NZ_JBNFNZ010000084.1:0-7234 GCF_057364525.1 Aeromicrobium sp. PFPM2_SD2 | reverse complement strand
AGGCCAGCGCCGCGGCCTCGTCGGGTGCCGGACACCCGCCGCTCAGGTGCACCGAGACCACCTCGTCGGCCCCGGCTTCGGCCGCCTCGGCGTACACCTCCGCGAAGCGCTCGGGGCTCGGTCGCGAGGTGCTCACGGGCACGCCGTGGCGCAGCGCGTCGGCCACGACCCGCGACGAGACCTCGCCGTCGCGGTGCGTCTCGGCGCCCACCACGACGTGCAGCGGCACGACGGTCGCCCCGGCCAGCTCGACCAGGCCACCGGGGAGGGTGGCCGTGGAGTCGGTGACGAGGGCGACGACCATCAGACGACCACGTTGACCAGCTTGGGCGCCCGCACCACGACCTTGCGCACGTCACGGCCGTCGATGGCCCGCTGCACGTTCGGGTCGGCCAGGGCCAGCTGCGTCAGCTCGTCCTCGGACGACGACGGGGCGACCTCGAGCTTGGCCCGCACCTTGCCCTGCACCTGCACGACGCAGGTGACGGTCTCCTCGACGACCAGCGACGGGTCGTACGCCGGGTACGGCACGTGCGCGAGCGACCCCTCGTGGCCCAGGCGCGCCCACAGCTCCTCGGCCACGTGCGGCGCCAGCGGGGCCAGCATGAGCACGAGCGGCTCGATCGCGTCGCGCGACCGGACGCCCTCGCGGGTCAGGTGGTTGGTCAGCTCGATGAGCTTGGCCACCGCGGTGTTGAAGCGCATCGCGTCCATGTCGGCGCGGACGCCCTCGATGGTGCGGTGCAGCGTGCTGAGCGTCGCCGCGTCGGCCGGCTCGTCGGTGACCAGCGTCGCGCCGGTCTCCTCGTCGACGGCCAGGCGCCACACGCGCTGCAGGAAGCGCTGGGAGCCGACGACGGCCCGGGTCTCCCACGGCCGCGAGACGTCCAGCGGGCCCATGCTCATCTCGTAGACGCGGAAGGTGTCGGCGCCGTACGCGTCGTACATGTCGTCGGGCGTGACGACGTTCTTGAGGCTCTTGCCCATCTTCCCGTACTCGCGGTGGACCGGCTGGTCACCCAGGAAGTACGCGCCGTCGCGCTCCTCGACCTGGTCGGCCAGGACGTACGCGCCGCGGTCGTCGGTGTAGGCGTAGGCCTGGATGTAGCCCTGGTTGAACAGGCGGTGGAACGGCTCCTCGCTGCTGACGTGGCCCAGGTCGAACAGCACCTTGTGCCAGAAGCGGGCGTACAGCAGGTGCAGCACCGCGTGCTCGACGCCGCCCACGTACAGGTCGACGCCGCCGGTCTCGCCCTCGCCGCGCGGGCCGAGCCAGTAGGCCTCGTTGGCCGGGTCGGTGACGACGTCGGGGTTGGTCGGGTCGGTGTAGCGCAGCTCGTACCAGCTCGAGCCGGCCCAGTTGGGCATCGTGTTGGTCTCGCGGCGGTACCGCTTCGGGCCGTCGCCGAGGTCGAGCTCGACGTGGACCCACTCCTCGACCCGGCCCAGCGGCGGCTCGGGCTCGCTGGTGACGTCGTCGGGCTCGAACGTGCGCGGGCTGTAGTCGGGCACCTCGGGCAGGTCGACGGGCAGCATCGACTCGGGCAGCGCGATGGGCCGGTCGTCCTCGTCGTAGACGATCGGGAACGGCTCGCCCCAGTAGCGCTGGCGGCTGAACAGCCAGTCGCGCAGGCGGTAGGTGGTGGTGCCGGTGCCGTGGCCGCTCTGCTCCAGCCAGGCGATGATGCGCTCCTTGGCCTCCGCGACGCCCAGCCCGTCCAGGCTCACCTCGGCGTTGCTGCTGGCCACGGCGACGCCGTCGCCGGTGAACGGCAGGTCGCCCTCGCCGTCGACGACGCGCGGGGTGGGCAGGTCGAAGGCGGTGGCGAACTCGAAGTCGCGGGCGTCGTGCGCCGGGACGGCCATGATGGCGCCCGTGCCGTAGCCGGTCAGGACGTAGTCGGCGACGAACACCGGAACGGCCTCGCCGTTGACCGGGTTGGTCGCGTACGCGCCGGTGAACACGCCGGTCTTCTCGCGGTCCTCCTGGCGCTCGGCGTCGGTCTTGGCCGCGGCGGCCGCGCGGTAGGCCGAGACCGCCTCGGCGGGGGTGGACGCGCCGCCGGTCCAGACGTCCTTCGTGCCCGCGGGCCAGGCGTCGGCGGTGATGCGCTCGACCAGGTCGTGCTCGGGCGCCAGGACGACGTAGGTGGCGCCGAACAGCGTGTCCGGACGCGTGGTGAACACCTCGACGGAGTCGCCGGTGGCCGGCAGGTCGAAGCGCACCCGGGCGCCGTGCGAGCGGCCGATCCAGTTGCGCTGCATGATCTTGACCGGCTCGGGCCAGTCGACGCGCTCGAGGTCGTCGACCAGGCGGTCGGCGTAGGCGGTGATGCGCATGTTCCACTGCTTGAGGTTGCGCTTGAACACCGGGAAGTTGCCGCGCTCGGAGCGGCCCTCGGCGGTGACCTCCTCGTTGGCCAGCACCGTGCCCAGGCCCGGGCACCAGTTGACCGGCGAGTCGCTGACGTACGCCAGGCGGTGCTCGTCGATGACCTTGGGGTCGTCGGTGCCCAGCTTCTCCACCAGCTCGGAGATCGGACGCGCCTTGCCCTGCTCGGGGTCGTACCAGGAGTTGAAGATCTGCAGGAAGATCCACTGGGTCCAGCGCACGAACTCGGGGTCGATCGTCGCGAACGAGCGGCGGTCGTCGTGGCCCAGACCCAGCCGGCGCAGCTGGCGGCGCATGTTGGCGATGTTCTCCAGCGTCGTCTCGCGCGGGTGGCGGCCGGTCTGGACGGCGTACTGCTCGGCGGGCAGGCCGAAGGCGTCGTAGCCGAGCGCGTGGAGCACGTTGTGGCCGGTCATGCGGCGGTAGCGCCCGACGACGTCCGTGGCGATGTAGCCCAGCGGGTGGCCGACGTGCAGGCCCGCCCCCGAGGGGTACGGGAACATGTCCATGATGAAGAACTTGCCCGCGGGGAAGCGCTCGTCGCTCACGTCGCCGGCGAGGTCGCCCGCCGGGTTGGGCGCCCGGAACGTGCCGTCGGCGTCCCAGCGGTCCTGCCAGCGCGCCTCGATGTCGGCGGCGAGGGTGCTGTCGTAGCGGTAGGAGTTCTCCGGGGTGCTCACCGCCGGAACTTTACCGGTCGTCCGCGGGCCTCCCCGCCGCCTCCCGCTCCTCGTCGGTGAGCTCGCGCACGACGAGCGGACGCAGCCGGGCCCAGAGCCCGAACGCCACCGCGAAGGCCAGCAGGCCGAGCCCGGCCCACAGGTTCACGTTGAAGCCGTCAGCCTTGTCCAGCTCGGCGTCGCTGGTGTTCACCAGGCCGAGGATCGTGAGGATGACGCCGTAGGCGCCCATGAGCGCGGCGACGACGTAGCGGACGTCGAAGGCGCCGGCGGTCTTGGTCTGTGCCATGGCTGGCTCCTAGCGGAAGAGGATGTTGAGGACGATGACGATGACCAGGCCGATGCCCGCCAGCTTGACCGGCGACTGGTACCAGGCCAGGTCCTTCTCGTCGGGGTCGGCGAAGTCCTCCTTGGGCGTCAGCGAGTACACCAGCCCGCGCAGCTCGGACTCGGCCCGCGGCCGCGTGAACAGGGTGACGACGACGCTCACCGCGATGTCGACGACGAACGCCGCGCCGGCCGCGACGAAGCTCGCGCCCTGGCCCGACAGCGGCAGGACGCCGGTGCTGAGGCTGCCGAGCGTGCCCTCGCTCAGGATCGCGACGAGGACCGCGGCGAGCGTGCCCGACACCAGGCCGACCCAGCCGGCCGTCGGCGTCATGCGCTTCCAGAACATGCCCAGGATGAACGTGGCGAACAGCGGTGCGTTGAAGAAGCCGAACAGCGTCTGCAGGTAGTCCATGAGGTTGTCGTAGTTCGACGCGATGACGGCGGTGCCGATGGCCAGGACGGTCGCGCCGACGGTGGCCACGCGGCCGACGGTCAGGTAGTAGCCGTCCGAGCGGTCCTTCTTCACGTACTGCTGCCACAGGTCGTAGCTGAAGACGGTGTTGAACGCCGAGATGTTGGCCGCCATGCCGGCCATGAACGAGGCGAGCAGGCCGGCGATGGCGACGCCGAGCATGCCGTTGGGCAGCAGGTCGCGCATGAGCAGCAGGATGGCGTCGTTGTACGTCGCTCCCTCGGCGCCGCCCTCGTCGCCGCCCTTGAGCGCCGCGATCTCCGGGACGATGATCGCGGCGATCATGCCCGGGATGATGACGACGAACGGGATGAACATCTTCGGGAACGCGCCGATGATCGGGGCGCGCCGGGCGGCCGACGGCGAGTCCGACGCCATGGCGCGCTGCACCTCGACGAAGTTGGTCGTCCAGTAGCCGAACGAGAGCACGAAGCCCAGGCCGAACACGATGCCGATGACCGACAGCACGGGGTTGTCGATGCCGGTCAGGTCGGTGCCGGGCCACGACGAGAGCTGCTCGGGACCGGGCTGGATCTTCTCCTTGACGCCCTGCCAGCCGCCGACCTTGTGCAGCGCGACGATCGTCAGCGGCAGCAGCGCGGCGACGATGACGAAGAACTGCAGCACCTCGTTGTAGATCGCCGCCGACAGGCCGCCGAGCGTGATGTAGGACAGGACGACCACGGCCGCGACGATGAGCGAGACCCACAGCGGCCAGCCGAGCAGCCGCTCGACGATGGTGGCCAGCAGGAACAGGTTGATGCCGGCGATGAGCAGCTGCGCGAGCGCGAAGCTCAGCGCGTTCACCAGGTGTGCCCCGGTGCCGAAGCGCCGGCGCATGAACTCGGGCACCGAGCGCACGCCCGAGCCGTAGTAGAAGGGCATCATCACGATGCCGAGGAAGAGCATCGCGGGGACGGCGCCGATCCAGAAGTAGTGGAACGTCGCGGCGCCGTACTGGGCGCCGTTGGCCGACATGCCCATGACCTCGACGGCGCCGAGGTTGGCCGAGACGAAGGCCAGGCCGGTCACCCAGGCGGGCAGCGAGCGGCCCGACAGGAAGAAGTCGATGCTGGTCGACACCTGCCGCCGGGCGAGGACGCCGTCGCTGCCCGGGGTCGTCGTGCACCGCAGCACCGAGCTCAGCGAGCTGGACGTGCATCCCTCCCGGGAGCCGCGCCGGACCGCCGGTCGCAGCGTGGTCGACGCCGCGAGCTGGGCCCCGTCCGACGGCTTGGCCCGCATCGTCGTGCTGGCCGCGTTCCAGCAGCGCCTCGTCGGAGCGCGCCAGGTGCGGGAGGCGTTGACGCGTCGCGGACCGTGCCGGCGTCGGGCGCTGGTCGTGGAGTCCGTGCTCGACGCCGTGGGCGGGGTGCAGTCGCTGCCCGAGCGCGACCTGGGTCGGATCTGGCGAGCGACGGGTCTGCCGGCGATCGGACGCCAGCGGGCGGTGCGCGGACCGTCCGGGCGCTACTTCCTGGACGTGTGGTGCCCCGGGCTCGGCCTCGGCGTGGAGGTGCACGGCGTCCCGCACATGGCGGTCGCGCAGTGGGACGACGACCTGACGAGGGCCAACGAGATCGCGATCACCGGCGTCCGGCAGCTCGCGTTCTCGTCGTACGCCGTCCGCCGCCAGCCGCGCGTCGTCGCGGACCAGCTCGTCCGCATGGCCCAGGCGCTCGGCTGGCGGGGCTCGACGGATCTTGATGCGTTGCGGTCGCTGGAGCGACCCCGACGCATGAACGTCCGTCGCTCAGCGTCGGCACGATGATGCGTTCAGGCCGCGCCAGCAGCCCGAACGCATGAACGTGCGTCACCCGAGAGACGTCACCGAGGGGCGTAGGGACGGCTCAGAGGCCGGGGAACCACAGCGCGATCTCGCGCGCGGCCGACTCCTCGGAGTCCGAGGCGTGGACGAGGTTCTCGCGGTTCGACAGCGACAGGTCGCCGCGGATGGTGCCCGGGGCGGCGGCGCGACCGTCGGTGGCGCCGTTCAGCAGCCGGACGACCGAGATCGCCTCGTCGCCCTCCAGCACGAGCGCGACGAGCGGCCCGGACGTGGAGAACGCGCGCAGCGGCGGGTACCACGGCTGCTCGACGTGCTCGGCGTAGTGCGCGTCGGCCTGCTGCTCGTCGATCGTGCGCAGCTCCATCGCGACGACCGAGAGGCCCTTCGCCTCGTACCGGGACAGGATGGTGCCGACCAGACCGCGCTTGACGGCGTCCGGCTTGAGCAGGACGAGCGTGCGTTGTGACATGGACGAAACCTATCGTCCCGACCCCGAAGGAGCCGCTCATGCCCCGGTCCACCGAGACGCCCTGGTGGCGCGACGCCGTCATCTACCAGGTCTACCCGCGCTCGTGGGCGGACTCCGACGGCGACGGCATCGGTGACCTGCCCGGCATCACGGCCCGGCTCCCCCACCTGGCCGAGCTCGGCGTGGACGCGGTCTGGCTCTCGCCGTTCTACACGTCCCCGCAGAACGACGCGGGCTACGACGTCGCCGACTATCGCGACGTCGACCCGCTGTTCGGCACGCTGGGCGACTTCGACGCGCTCGTCGCCACCGCGCACGAGCTCGGGCTCAAGGTCGTCGTCGACGTCGTCCCGAACCACTCCTCCAGCGAGCACCCGTGGTTCCAGGCCGCGCTGGCCTCGCCGCCCGGCTCGCCCGAGCGGGCCCGCTACGTCTTCCGCGACGGGAAGGGCCCGGGCGGCGACGAGCCGCCCAACAACTGGCAGAGCACGTTCGGCGGCCCGGCCTGGACGCGCGTCACCGAGGCCGACGGCAGCAAGGGCCAGTGGTACCTGCACCTGTTCGACGCCACCCAGCCCGACTTCGACTGGACGAACCCCGAGGTGCGCAGCGAGCTCGAGGACGTGCTGCGGTTCTGGCTCGACCGCGGCGCCGACGGCTTCCGCATCGACGTGGCGCACGGCCTGGTCAAGGCCGACGGCCTGCCCGACGCCAACCCCGACTACGACCTGGCCAAGGACCCGACCAACTCCCAGCCGATGTGGGACCAGGAGGGCGTCCACGAGATCTACCGCTCCTGGCGCCGCATCGCCGACTCCTACGCCGTCCCCGGCGACCCGGACTCCGAGCGGCTGCTGTGCGCCGAGGCCTGGGTCGTCCCCGCCGAGAACCTGGTCAAGTACGTCCGTCCCGACGAGCTGCACCAGTCGTTCAACTTCGAGTACCTCATGACGCCGTGGCTGGCCGCCGAGCAGCGCCAGGCCATCGCGCAGGCGCTCGAGCACGCGGCGGCCGTGGGGCGGCGCCGCAGACCTGGGGTGCTGTCCAAACCACGACGTCGTGCGGGCACGCCTCGCGCCTGGGGCTACCCCGCAGGAGCCGG
>NZ_JBNFNZ010000083.1:0-7247 GCF_057364525.1 Aeromicrobium sp. PFPM2_SD2 | reverse complement strand
CCGGCCGACTGGGAGGTCGTCGACGCGTTCCTGTCCGCGGCCCGCCGGCGGCGAGCTCGAGCGGCTCGTGCTGCTGCTGGCGCCCGACGTCGTGGTGAGCGCGGACGACATGGCGCTGGCGCTCGGCACCCCGGCCCGGATCGAGGGGCGCGAGCCGGTCTCGACGTTCTTCAACGGCTCGGCCCAGGCTGCGCTGCCGGTCTTCGCCAACGGACGCCCCGCCGCGGCGTGGATGCACCGCGGCGAGGCGCGCGTCGTCTTCGACTTCACCGTCGCCGGCGGCGTCGTCACCGCCATCCGGTTCCGGGCCGAGCCGTCGCTGCTGGCCACGGTCCGACCCCGTCGCGACGACGCCGAGCGGCGTCCGGGCGACTGACGCTCAGCCCTCGGGCAGCTCGGCGAACGCCTTCTTGGTCGCGCGGTACCAGCCCAGGCCCTTCACGGGGTTGCGCCAGCGTCCCTTCATCGCCTCGTGCGCTGGCTCGTGGTCGGCGTCGCCGCCGCGCACGGCCTCGCGCAGGTGCCGGTCCTGGGCCTTGATGACGTCGTCGGCGGTCTCGCCGCGCAGCTCCAGGTCGCACGGTCCACCGAGGTCGCGGCAGGTCATGGTCTTCATGGTGGTCTCCTCGTTCGTCGGCAGGCTCGTCCTGCTCCACCTGTCTGACGCACGAGGGGCACGCGATGTGACCGGCGTCGGGTGCGGGCATGATCGGGACCATGACTGAACTCCGCGTGAGCGTCCCCGGGGAGACCTGGCTGGCGTCGCTGGCCGACGAGCCGGACGTCGAGCTGGCGGTGTGGGACCCTCGGTCGTCCGACCAGCCGGACGGGCACCTCGACCTGGTCGTGTGGCCCTACGACCTGGGCGGAGGCGACGCCTTCACCCGCCTGGACGTCTCGCGCATCGGCCTCGTGCAGCTGCAGTCGCTGGGCTACGACGGCGTGGCCGACGCGATCGGGGAGGGCGGCCGGGTGGCGAACGCGGTCGGCGTCCACGAGGAGTCGACCGCCGAGCTGGCCGTCGCCCTGACGCTGGCGGCGCTGCGCGACCTGCCCGTCCACGTGCGCCAGCAGGAGCGCGGCGAGTGGCGCAAGGCGTTCACGTCCAGCCTCATCGACCGGCGGGTCATGCTGCTGGGCCACGGCGGCATCGGCACCCAGGTGGCGCGGCGGCTCGACGGCTTCGGCTGCGAGCTCGTGCGCGTGGCGTCCCGGGCCCGTGACGAGGACGGCGTGCACGTCCACGGCACCGACGAGCTGGACGCCCTGCTGCCGACCGTCGACGTCGTCGTGGTGGCCGTGCCCTACTCGGCGGCGACGCACCACCTGGTCGGTGCCGGCTTCCTGGCCGCGCTGCCCGACGGAGCCCTGGTGGTCAACGTGGCCCGCGGCAAGGTCGCCGACACCGACGCGATCCTGGCCGAGGCCGGACGCCTGCGGTTCGCCTCGGACGTCTGGACCCCGAGCCGCTGCCGGCGGACCACCCGCTGTGGTCGGCACCCGGCGTCCTGGTCAGCCCGCACGTGGGCGGCATGACGTCGGCCATGCGGCCCCGCATCGAGCGGGTCGTGCGCGGTCAGCTCGCCCGGCTGCGCGCGGGGGAGGAGCCGGCGGACGTCGTGGTGGGTTCACGCGGCTGACTAGGCTGGCCGCCGCGCTCCCGTAGCCCAATCGGCAGAGGCGGACGGCTTAAACCCGTCGCAGTGTGGGTTCGAGTCCCACCGGGAGCACCACACCTCACCCCGCGTCCCCTCCGGCGCGATTCGTGAAGAAATGGACCACGATCGCCTCGATCGTGGTCCATTTCTTCACACATCTCGGGGGAGCCGGGCTGGGGTGCGACACGTCCTCAGGCGCGCTGGAGCGGGACGTCCATGCGCGCGGCGAGCTCGTCGAACGACAGGCCGTAGGTCTCCAGCACCGTGACGCCGTCCGCACCGACCTCGAACACGCCGTGGTCGGTGTAGACGCGGCTCACGCAGCCAACCCCGGTGAGCGGGTAGGTGCACTCCGGGACGATCTTCGCCGAGCCGTCCTTGGCGAACAGGCTCATCATCACCAGCACCTCCTTGGCTCCGATGGCCAGGTCCATCGCGCCGCCGACGGCGGGGATGGCGTCCGGCGCGCCGGTGTGCCAGTTGGCCAGGTCGCCGTTGCCGGCGACCTGGAAGGCGCCCAGCACGCAGACGTCCAGGTGGCCCCCCCGCATCATCGCGAAGGAGTCGGCGTGGTGGAAGTACGCGGCGCCGGGCAGCTCGGTGACCGGGACCTTGCCCGCGTTCGTGAGGTCGGTGTCGATGTCGTCACCGCGGGCCTGCGGGCCCATCCCGAGCATGCCGTTCTCGGTGTGCAGGACGACGCCGGAGTCGGCCGACAGGTGGTCGGCGACCTTGGTCGGCTGGCCGATGCCGAGGTTGACGTACGCCCCGTCGGGGATGTCCTGCGCGACGCGGGCGGCGAGCTCGTCGCGGTCCAGCGGGCCGCGGTCGGTGTTCTCGACGGTCATCAGCGGGCTCCTTCCACCTGCAGGTGACGGGGCTCGACCTGCACGAGGCGGTCGACGTAGATGCTCGGCGTCACGACGGCCTCGGGGTCGAGCGCGCCGACCTCGACGACCTGCGACACCTGCGCGACCACGGTCGACGCGGCGGTGGCCATGACCGGACCGAAGTTGCGGGCCGTCTTACGGTAGACGAGGTTGCCCATCCGGTCGGCGGTGTGCGCCGAGATCAGCGCGACGTCGCCCTTGATCGGCATCTCCAGGACGTAGGTGCGGCCGTCGATCTCGCGCACCTCCTTGCCCTCGGCCAGCGGCGTGCCGACGCCGGTGGGGCAGAAGAACGCGCCGATGCCGGCCCCGGCGGCGCGCATGCGCTCGGCCAGGTTGCCCTGCGGCACGACCTCGAGCTCGATGCGGCCCGAGCGGTACAGCTCGTCGAAGACGTAGGAGTCGCTCTGCCGCGGGAACGAGCAGATGACCTTGCGGACGCGTCCGGCCTTCAGCAGCGCGGCCAGGCCCCACTCGCCGTTGCCGGCGTTGTTGCTGACCACGGTGAGGTCGGTCGCGCCCTGCTCGATGAGCGCCTCGATGAGGTCGAACGGCATGCCGGCCAGGCCGAAGCCGCCGACCAGGAGGGTCGAGCCGTCCTCGACGCCGTCGACGGCCTCCAGCGCGGTGTCCAGCACCCGCGCCCGGCTCATCGCGTCACCTCCGGGGAAAGGGCACGGTACGTCGGTGCCGCGATTCGTGCGGTGCTGCTGATCGCTCGCTGGCGTTCGCTCATCGCGTCGCCTCGGTGTTCTCCAGGACGACGGCCAGGCCCTGGCCGACGCCGATGCAGATGCCGGCGACGCCCCAGCGCTGGTTGCGCTCGCGCAGGACGTGGGCGAGCGTGCCGACCACGCGGGTGCCGGAAGCGCCGAGCGGGTGGCCGATGGCGATGGCGCCGCCGCGGGTGTTGACGATCTCGGGGTCGACGTCCCACGCGTCCACGCAGGCCAGCGACTGGGCGGCGAACGCCTCGTTGAGCTCGATCGCGCCGACGTCGGACCACGAGATGCCCGTGCGGCGCAGGGCCTGGTTCGCCGCCTCGACCGGCGCGAAGCCGAACTCGGTCGGGTCGAGCGCGTGGACGCCGCGGCCGGCGATGCGGGCCAGCGGGGCCGTGCCGAGCAGGTCGGCGGCGGACTCCGAGCCCAGCACGACCGCGGACGCGCCGTCGTTCAGCGGGGACGCGTTGCCGGCGGTGATGCTGCCGTCGGGCCGGAAGGCCGGCTTGAGCCCGGCGAGCTTCTCGGCCGTCGAGCCGGGGCGGATGCTCTCGTCGCGGTCGAGCTCGACGCCCTCGACGGGCACGACGAGGTCGGCGTAGAAGCCGTCCTCCCAGGCCTGCGCGGCCAGCTGGTGCGAGCGGGCGGCGAAGGCGTCCTGGCGCTCGCGGCTGATGCCCTTGGCCTCGGCGAGCTGCTCGTTGCACTCGCCGAGCGAGATCGTCCACTCCTTCGGCATGCGCGGGTTGACCAGGCGCCAGCCGAGCGTGGTGGAGACGGCGGTGGTGTCGCCGGCCGGGAAGGCGCGCGACGGCTTGGGCAGGACCCAGGGGGCCCGGGTCATCGACTCCACGCCACCGGCGACCACGACGTCCGCGTCGCCGGTGTCGATGGCGCGCGATCCCTGGATGACGGCGTCCAGGCTCGAGCCGCACAGCCGGTTGATGCTCGTGGCCGGCACGGACGTCGGGAGTCCGGACAGCAGCACGGCCATGCGTCCGACGTTGCGGTTGTCCTCGCCGGCGCCGTTCGCGTTGCCCCAGACGACGTCGTCGATGCGGGCCGGGTCGAGGTCCGGCGTCCTGGCCAGGACCCCGGTCAGCGCGGTGGCGGCGAGGTCGTCGGGGCGGACGCCGGCGAGCGCTCCGTTGAACTTGCCGAACGGCGTCCGGGCGGCGGCGTAGACGAAGGCCATGGCTCCTCCAGGTGGAGAGTGTTCACGATGCGAACAAAAGTTTGCTATGCGAACACCAGCGTACCACCGGGAACGCCTCCCGCCCAGGGGTCAGCGCACGGCGTGCGGGGCGACGGCCAGGTCGGCCGAGATCGCCTCGGCGGTCGCGAGCACCTCGTCGCGGTACTCCTCCGGCAGCGGCCGGCCGGAGTAGGTCGCCGACACGTTGATCGCCGCGACCACCGTCCCGTCCGCGCGGCGCAGCGGGGCGGCCACGGACGCCAGGCCGGGGCTCGAGCTCCTGCTCGACGCCGGCCCCAGCCCTGCTCCCGCACCTGGGCGAGCACCTGGCGCAACGTGGCCTCGTCGTGGACGGTCGCGTCGGTGAGGGCCGGGAGGGCGGCGCGCGCGAAGTAGTCGTCGAGCTCGGCCGCCGGCAGGTGGGCGAGCAGCACGCGGCCCATGGACGTCGCGTGGGCGGGGAAGCGGGTGCCGACGGTGATGCCGACCGACATGATGCGGCGGGTGCTCACCCGGGCGACGTAGACGATGTCGGTGCCGTCGAGCACGGCCGCGGACGTCGACTCGTGCAGCGACGCGCTCAGCCGCTCGAGGTGCGGCTGGGCGATCTGCGGGAGGTCCAGCCCGCTGAGGTAGGCCGTGCCGAGCCGCAGCACCTGCGGCGTCAGCGAGAACCGCGTGCCGTCCAGCCGGACGAAGCCCAGGTCGACGAGCGTGAGCAGGAAGCGGCGCGCGGTGGCGCGGGTCAGCCCGGTGCGCTGGGCGACCTCGGTGAGCGTCATCGCCGGGTGCTCGCGGTCGAACGCGGTGATGACCGCCAGGCCGCGGGCCAGCGACTGCACGTGGTGCGCTCCCTCGGGCTCTGCGGTGCTCATGGCGCACACCCTAGAGGGCGCGGGCGAGCCGGGACGCGCGGTCGACGAGGACCCGCGAGCGTCCCCGGGCTACAGCTGCGCGATGCGGAGCGCCGACCAGGCGTCGCCCGGGCGGACGTGCTCGTAGGCGGCCCAGGCGAAGTCGTCCAGGACGTCGTACACGTCCTCGGGCGTCATCGTGCCGAAGCCGTCGTCGGGGTACACGACCCAGATCGGCTCCACCGAGCCGAGCCGGGCGAGGGTGTCGTCCAGGACGCGGCGCAGGTCCTCCTGGCCGTCCACGACGAGCACCGCGGCGTCGACGGAGTCACCGGGGTCGCGGTCGTCGGTCTCCTCGAGGACGTACGCGCCCTCGGGCAGCGGGTCCAGCAGGCTGTCGGTCTCGGGGGAGCCGCCGACGACCCAGACGGCGTACCCCTCGCCGATGCCGAGCAGCTCGGCGTTCGTGGGGTCGGGCACGGGGTCAGCCTAGCGACGCGTCGCCGTGAGGTCCCAGATGTCGCGCCCGACGGTCGTGCCCTTGGTCTCGAAGCGCGTCACCGTGCGTCCGTCGAAGCGCTCGGTGCGGCCGGCGTGGTCGAACCCGGCGGCCCGGCCGACGACCTCGTCCATCTGCTCGGCGTACTCGGCCCAGTCGGTCGCGAGCCGCAGGACGCCGCCCGGACGCAGCACGCGGTGGGCCAGCGGCATGAACGTGTCGTCGACCAGGCGCCGCTTGTGGTGGCGCTTCTTGTGCCACGGGTCGGGGAAGAACACCCACAGCTCCTCGGCGCACTCCGCGGGCAGCCAGGTGGCCAGCGCCTCGGCGGCGTTGACGATCGCCAGCCGGACGTTGGTGAGGCCGTGCTGACGCACCTGCACGAGGGTCTGCGCGACGCCGGGCTTGTAGACCTCCAGGGCCAGGAAGTCGTGCTCGGGACGCTCCTGGGCGGCGGCCACGACCGCCTCGCCGCGCCCGCTGCCCACCTCCACGACGAGCGGCGCACGGCGGCCGAACACCGCCTCCAGGTCCAGCTCGTGCCCGGGGTCGACGGACGTGCTGGGCCCGTTGCGCGGGACGTCGAGCACGTAGTGGCCGGCGAGCTCGTCCCAGGCGCTCTGCTGGCGCTCGTTCAGACGACCGCCGCGGCGGGTGAAGGAGACCGGCTCGGTGCGGTACGGCAGGGGTGCTTCGGACACCGGTGCAGCCTACCGGCGGGCGTCGTAGGGTCTGGCCATGGCGATCACCCCCGACACCAAGGACTGGACCTGGGTGCTGTCCGAGCCGTGCCCCGAGTGCGGCTTCGACCCCACGCGGCTCGACCCGCGCGACGTGCCCGAGCTGGTGCGCCAGAGCGTGCCGCGCTGGCAGCTGGCGCTGGGCCGGGGGGACGCCGCCGAGCGTCCGGACGACAGCACCTGGTCGGTCGTCGAGTACGCGTGCCACGTCCGCGACGTCTTCACCGTGTTCGCCGAGCGGATCGCGCTCGTGCTGCGCGAGGACGACCCGGAGTTCGCCAACTGGGACCAGGACGCGACGGCCCTCGAGCGGGACTACGCCTCCCAGGACGCCTCGGTCGTCGCGGCGGAGATCGCCGTCGCGGGGGAGCGGGCCGCGGCCGCGTTCGCGATCGTCCCCGACGACGCGTGGGACCGCACCGCCCGACGCAGCAACGGCTCGCGGTTCACCGCGGCCACCCTCGCCCAGTACTTCTGGCACGACGTCGAGCACCACCTCCACGACGTCCGCGCCGACCAGTGACCGCGGACGCCGTCGACGCGATCGTCCTCGCCGGAGGGCGCGGGTCGCGGCTGGGCGGCGTCGACAAGGCGGGACTGGACGTCGGCGGGCGCACCCTGCTGGACGGTGTCCTGGCCGCCGTCGCCGCCTGCCCCCGCGTGGTCGTGGTCGGAGACGTGGCGCCGCG